>CAMCLY010000006.1 GCA_945875805.1 uncultured Myxococcales bacterium
AGGAGGGTGGCGTCGCCCCCGTCGTCGACGATAAGCGTCGGTCCGACGAGTCCGCCGGTCTGTTCGCAGTCCCCGTCAAAGAGGAGTGCCTGCATCGTACACCACCAGTATTCGGGGAGGGATTCGCCTTTCCATGCGAACACGGGAATGCCGCCGAGCTTGTTTTGTTCTGGCGAGTACTCCGGCCCCCCGACGACGCCTGCCGCCGCGTGATCCTGGGTCGAGAAAATGTTGCACGACGCCCATCGGACGGTGGCGCCGAGTTCGACGAGGGTCTCGATGAGGATGGCCGTCTGAATCGTCATGTGCAGCGAGCCCATAATCCGCGCCCCGGCGAGCGGCTTCTTGCCGGCAAATTCCGCGCGGATGGCGCGCAAACCGGGCATCTCGTCGAGCGCAAGGTCCATGTCCTGACGTCCGTAGACGATGTTGTCCGGGCTCAGATCGCGCACTTTGTGCGGCAGACGTTCAAACAGCCGAAGCCCCGTGTTCATAAAGAGTTTATCGTTCATGCGTTTTTATGACTCCAAAGAGAAAGGAAAATGTATCCCCCAAGGGATGCCGGGTTTTACTTCAATGGTGATGAAAGGCAACCGAAAAGCCCGTCCCTGTGAAGATGGCATGGCGGACATACCGATGTTTTGGGGTGGGCGGGGGGATGCCCCCCAACGCGGCTATCGGCGCCTGACGGGCCGATACGCCGCGCCCCCCGCGCGGCTTTTTCGCCCTCCGGGCTCCATACGCCGCGCTTTTTTGTGCGTCAGAATCCGTGGGTTATCGGGTCAGTTTTTGGGCCATGGCAATGAGGTCCTGGGGTCTCGGGGTACGCTTGAACGTCACCACGGGAATAAGGGTCTTTTGCATGGACTCTGCGTCGATCTTGAGTTTGTCGCTGAGGACGAGAATGAAGTTGTTAGGATAGGATTTGAGCTGTGCGAGCTGTGTCAGGCGCCGGTTGAGGTAATCGGCGCGCCAGACGCCGAGGACTTCGACGTGAACCTCTTTTTGGGTGACGGTATTTTGGATGGTGAAATCCGGAATCCATATACACTGGGGTCCCATGGGGACGATGGGGGTCTGTCGGTGGACATGCAGGGTGGGATCGAGTTCCTGGATACGGGAAGCCAGCTGGTTTGCCTCGACGGGGATGCGTTCGGGAAAGACCATGGGGGGCGGTTCAAAATCGTTGGGTTTGAGCTGCCATGTGACCTGCTTTCCGTCGAGCGTGACGTTGGCGGTGGCGTGCCACGAAGAAAAGGCAAAAAGTGAGGGTAAGAATGATGCGAGTTCGGTGGCGTATTTTTGTGGCTGAGGCAGAACCGCGCTGGGCCCGTCGACCGTGAACTGCCATGTGGATTCGACGATGGGGCGAGCGTCGAACAGGAGGTTAAAAAACCTCAGGTGCTGGAAGAGCCTTCGGATTCCCTGGGAGGATTCTGTGTCAAAGACGATGGTAAAAACGAGGGATCTTGCGTAGGCGAGCAGGGATTTGGCCAGGGCCATGTTGTAGAGGGCGATGAGGTGTTCCGGAGTGAGGTCTTCAAAGGCGGTGATGCGCCGTTCGGACTTGAGGTCGGCGTAGAGGCAGGCTTCGATGTCCTGTGCATCGATGCCTGTTTCGTGGGCGACCTGGGAGAGGATCTGGCTGCGCCATGTAAGGGATTCATATTCGTCGGCGCGGATTTTCCCGGCGCGCTCGAACAGAGTTTTTCGCAGTTCGACGGGGGAGATGGCGGGGGATTCGTCGAAGGTCAGCCTGTCCTCGAGGATGTGAATGAGTCCGCGGATGAGGCGGTGGCGCTGACTTTCAAAGTACAGGGGTTCGAGCGCGTCGGTGAGGGCGCCGTAGGTGTCCTGGGGTGAAATCCTGAAGCAGTCGAGGATTTGTTCGGCCGTCTGGAGGACGGTGGCGGTTGGCCTGATGTATTGCGGGGTGACCGTTGTTCCGTCGATTCGGAAGCGCTGCAAGTCTTTTGGAATGAGAGCCATGGATTACAACCCGCACTGATAATCTCTGGAGGCTTTGTAATAGTCGTTGTCGGGGATTTTTTGAGAAAGTTCGGTGTATGCCTCGCAAGCCTTGGCGGGATTTTGGAGATGGAGTTCGTATATTTTGGCGATATTTTTGAGGGCGTCTTCCGGGAGTGGGCAGGAGCGGGCATTTTCGTAGGCGTCGGCGGCTTGCTGGTATTGGAGTCCGGCATAGAGCGCGTCGGCATGGATGAGTTTTGCGTGGCATGCATCCGGCGTTCTTCGGATGGCCTCTGTGGCGGCCTCCAGGGCGCGGGGTGTGTCGAGAAATTCGAGTAAAATGGCGGCCTTGAGGACGAGGGCTTCGCTTTGGGTGGGGGCATGGTCGGCGGCGCTGTCGAGGTATTTGAGGGCTTCGTCGTGCGCCTGTTGTGTGCGGGCAATGCGCGCCATGGTCAAGAGGATGTCGGGGTTGTCGGGGGCGAGTTTGAAGGCATTTTGGGCGTAGAGCCGGGCGGTGGAGGGGGCATGGCGCGCGAGGTGTGAGATGGCAAGGGCGTGGAGGGCTTCGGCCGCGTCGTCAGAGGCGGGATTTTCGTCGAGGATTTCGTGCGCCATGCGGTCGAGTTCGTCCCATGCCTTGCGCTGGAGGGCGTGATGGAGGCTGGCCAGACGAGGGGAGAGGGAAGGCGTGTCGTGTTGGGGCGTGTTGGGGGCGGTGGTCGAGGTGGAGTTCTGGACTTGTGTGGGGTTCTGGACTTGTGTGGGGTTCTGGACTTGTGTGGGGTCTTGGGTGGGGACGGGAGGCGTGGAGGGCTGGATCTGTGTGGAGGCACAGGAGAGGCACGCGGTACAAATCATGAGTGGCGCGAAGGCGCGCAAATGGAGGTGTTGGGTGAATTTGAACATGGGTGTTTTGAAAGCTGGGATGGAATCTGTGTCACAGAGGTATGTGCCATGGGCGCGGCGTATCGGGCGGTAGCCCGATAGGCGCGCGGGGGGCGCGGCGTATCGGGCCGTCAGGCGACGATAGCCGCGTTGGGGGGCGTCCCCCCGCCTTATGCCTCCTCGTCCTCCTCGGGGGCATTGGGGGCATTGGGGGCATTGACCGAAGATGGATTGGCGTGAAATTCGTGCAGGAACGCGGCGAGCTGTCGATCGGAGAGGGGATGCTGGGCCATTTCGTGCCAGTAGGTGCGGGACTGCAGGAAATCCATGCATTCCTGGGAATCGAGAGGGCACGGGGCGACGAACTGCATTTTGTCGCGCTGGACGAGGATGAGGCATTTGGAGCCCTGGTAATCGATGCAGAAGAGGCGTTGTTGGGGCGTGATTTGGATGGAATCGCAGATGTGCAGGCTGAGTCTGGAGATGCGCATGCGGGCGCGGATGGCGGGACCGAGGCCAAAGACGAGTCCCAGCAGGAAGAGGGTGGAGCCGAGGACGAGCATGACGATTCCGGCGACCTGGGGATTGGCATCGTCTTGCCGGCATCGAATCTGAACGGGGAGGATGTCGGCATTTTGCAGGGAGGCTGTGGTGGGGGCTTCGTTGGGGCGGCCCTGTGGCATGGCCTGTGGTGTGGGGGTGTCATTTTCCGGGTTGGGGGTGTCATTTTCCGGGGTGGAATCGGGAAATTCTTCATCGGGGCTTGGAATGCCGTCCAGAACGGGGTCTGTGGGGAGTATGGGGGCATCTGGTGGGGCGATGTCGAGGGCCTGTAGTGGGTCGTCTGCGGGAAGTTTTGCCGCGATGTCGGCGTGTTCGACGTCGATTTCGCCGTCTTCATCGGGGATGGTGGGCTGGACGGTGTTGGGGACAGGGGGCGTCTGTGGGGCGGTCTGTTCGGGGATGTTCTGGCGCTCGACGAGTCTGGCCAGGTAAGTTCCGTCCTGCTGCAAGGTGGCTTCGTAGACGTGTTGTCCGCGCTGATAGCGAAGCAGGGTGACTTTTCGGTTGGGGGCCAGTTGCAGGATGTACTTGTCGCCGGAGCGGGACAGTCTGAAATCGAGGAGTTTTGAGAGGCTGTGGATGGCGAGTCTTGCGGATTCGGCATCGGCCTTTTCGCGTTTCATGGCAGAGAGGAGGAGCTCGCCGTGTCTGAGTTCGCCGATTTTCTGAGAAGGGGAGGGCACCATTCTCGGGTCTTCGGTCTGGGTTGGGCCGGACTGGGCCCATGCGGTGTCATCAGGGCCTGGGCAGAGGGGGAAGAGGAGGGCTGTCAGCAACCACAGATCCCGAAGTCGAAAAAAAAGTCTCATGGCAATGATCTTAAACGATAGAGTGTTTGGTAAAACCGCAGAACGGCCGGTTGGCCGTTCATAGTGCAAACGCGTCCATTTTTCCAGCGCCAAGGCGTGTCAGGCAAGGTGTGGCGGAGTGGCATGCAAGGCGTGTCAAAGGAGGGGTCGTTTGAGTTGTGAAAACCGGGGTCAGGAGGTGGATCAGGCTTATGATCCTCATCTTCGCGAGGATCCCAAAAAGAGCATTCGCAAGGGATTTTTCTGGATAGGTCTGGCATCGACATTTTCGCAGGGGCTGACGGCGCTTGCGATGTTCATCGTGATGTTTTTTCTCACGACGGAAGAAATGGGCGTTGCGACGCTTGCGGTGGCATTTTGCGTGGTGTTTGAGGCGCTCAATTCGCTGGGCACGAACCAGGCCATTCTTCAGACGAAGGAACTCACGCCGGAGGAGACGCACAGCGTGTTTTGGTTTTCGACGGGGTTCAGTCTGACGATGGCGGTGTTGTGCGTGCCGTTGGCGTGGCCGATAGCGTCTTTTTATGGCGTGGACCTGCTCGTGCCTCTTTTGATCGTCACGATGTTCAAACTCCCGCTTTCGAGCATTGCGGCGGTGCCGTTGCAGCTGATCAACCGTCGTTTTGAGTATCGCAAGATCAGCGCGATCCAGTCGTTGACGACGATAGGGTGCAGTGTTTTGAAGATCGGTCTTGCGGCGCTTGGGTTTGGGGCTTGGTCTCTGGTCATTGGCGAGACGGCATACGGGCTTGGAAGTGCGATTGGGGCGTTTGCATTGTCGGGGTACCGTCCGAGGTTCCATTTTCGCTGGAGCGAATGCCGGCGCTTTGTGGTGTTTGGGGTGAAGTATTGTGTGGCGAATGCGATCAATCAGTTTAACAAAAACCTTCACTATCTGATCATCGGGAAGTTTCTTGGCCAGGGTGTGCTTGGTGTGTATCGCATTGCGTATGAGTTTGCGATGACGCCGGCGCTGGCGCTTTTTGACGTGGTGGCTAAGAGTTCGTTTCCGGTGTTTTCGCGTCTTCAGAACGAACGCGGGGAACTGTTGCGGTTATTTTTGTGGAACCAGCGCAGTCTTGCGCTGTTTGCGGCGATTCCGACGGTATTTATTCTGTTTGCGGCGGGGGATATTTTTGATCTGATGCCCAACGCGGAGTGGACGAAGGCGACGCCGCTGATTCCTTATGTGCTGGCGCTTTCCTTTTTCAAATCTCTGATGCAGACGTATCCGGATTTGTACCGTGCGTGTGGCAAGCCTTCGTGGCCGATATTCTTTTTTGGTGCGGAGGTTGGGCTTATTGCGTTATTTTGTTCTGCCGCGCTGTATTTTGTGCCCTGGCCGTGGAGCCTGCGCGTGATGATTCTGACATGGCTTGGGATTTTGTTTGTGTTGTTTTTTGTACACCAGAAGGTGTCTCGGCTTCTCATTGACATATCGGCCGTGCAGACGATTCGGACGATTGGTCATGGACTTGCGTTTGTGGCCATGGGGATTGCGCTTTCGATTGTTCCGTGGATGTTTCGGTCGTGGCTTCCGTGGCCGGAGTGGACGCATCTTGGTTTGGAACTCGTGCTGGTTTTGGCGACGATTGCGGGATATGCCCGTTTTGTCCTTCGGATTCGACTGCGCGATTTGATGAAGCAACACAAGCGTGGCGAGGCCCATGGGGCCGGTGGTGGGGCTTCGGGGTGATTTTTTTTTGACTTGTATTGGGTGAGAAAAAAGATAAAGATAGCAAATTAGTGGTTTTGTTTTTAAAGGAGGTGACTTATGGCATCAGGAACCGCGACAGTGACATCGAGCAGTGGATTGAACGTTCGCAAGGGCCCTTCGACGTCTTATGCGAAACTTGGGGCTTTGTCGAAAGGCGCAAAGGTCAATTACAGTTCGGATTCAAATGGGTGGTTGCAGATTAAGTACAACAACACCACGGGGTATATTTGTAAGCAGTATACGTCCGTGACCCAGGGGACGACGTCCGGCGGAGGAACGACATCCTCTTCTTCGGGGTCGGTCCGTGTGACGGCGAGCAGCGGTTTGAACGTTCGCAAAGGCCCGTCGACGTCTTATGGCAAGATTGGTCTTCTCTCTTACAACGCCGTTGTGTCGTATTCCGGTGAGCAGAATGGGTGGCTGAAGATCAGCTATGCGGGCCAGACGGGATACATCAGCAAGCAGTACACGACGCCGGCATCCGGTTCGACCGGCGGTTCGACCGGCAACACGGTCATCAAAACCGCGACCGTCACCTGTGATGTGCTCAACGTGCGAAATGGTGCCGGCACTGGGTATTCCAAGATTGGTACCGTCAGCCGTGGCGCGTCCCTCTCCGTCTATAAAGAACAGGGCGATTGGTTGCAGGTCAAATACGGGAGCGGCAAAGGTTGGGTCTGTAAGTCCTATACGAGCCTCGGTAGCGGCGGTTCCAGTGGCGGTGGCGGCGGATCCGTCGCCGGGTTGCGTGCCAATACCACCCTGAGGGATAAAGTCCTCCAGGTCGAAAAGGAAATGCCGGGAAGTGGATGGTGTGCCACCGGCGTCGCCCGCGCCATCGAGCGTACGTATAGTGGCGTGGACATCTGGGGGAATGGCAACACGATTCACCAGAGCCTCGAATGCTATCCCAAATACTTTAAGAAAGTGAACGCTTCCCTCAGCGATGCACTCAAAGTGCCGGGGATCATTCTGACCTGGCAGTCCACCGCCACCGCAGCCGGTCAAAAATACGGCCACACCGCCATCACCATCGGCAACGGTTCTTCGTCGTGTTGCGATTACTACGAGAGCAACACGCTCGGCGTTTCCGGGCGAACGGGACTCCGGGTTTACACCACGCTCCGATAAGGGGTTGCACCTTTAAAAACGTCTCAAGCCTCCCCGAAATCCTATATTTCGGGGAGGCTTTTTTCTGCTCTGATGCCATCCCGCTTTGCCACAGGATCAGGTCCCATCGAATCACAAACCATTGACATGAAAAGGATGGCTTTCTCGTGCAATGCGAAAGGGCCGCGCGGCAATGCCACGCGGCCCTTTCGCATTTTGGGTGTGGGGATCTCCCCACACGGACTTCCCTAGTACTCGCGTTCTTCGGCGTCGATATCGTCGGGATGGATAAAGGCGTCGAGGTTGAGCTTACGAATGTTGACGTCGAGGGTGCGTTTGGCGATGTGTTCGAGGACTTCAGCCTTGAGGGCATCCGGGCCCATGACGCCGCGCTCGCCGTCTTTGTAAGTGCGGACGTTGACCTGCGCGTTTTCGACCTCTTTTTTTCCGACGACGAGCATGTACGGGGTTTTCTGCATCTCGGCCTGTCGGATTTTGTATCCGATTTTTTCGCTTCGGTCGTCGACATAGGTACGGATGCCTACGGCCTCGAAATCTTTTGCGAGGTTCTGGCAGTACTCGACCTGGGCATCGGTGATCGGGAGGAAGGAGACCTGAACGGGCGCGAGCCATGTGGGAAGCACGCCAGCCAGATGTTCGAGCATGATGCCGATGAAGCGTTCATAGGATCCGAAGATGGCGCGATGAATGACGACGGGGCGCGCGACGGTGTTGTCGGCGGTGACGTATTCAAGCTGGAAACGTTCCGGCAGTTGGAAGTCGAGCTGAATCGTGGCGCACTGAATCTGCCGGCCAAGGGAGTCCTGAATGAGGATGTCGATTTTGGGGCCGTAGAACGCGCCGTCCTTGGGGTTGAGTTTGTAGGGAATGTGGTTGGATTCCAACGCATTGGCGAGTGCTTTTTCGGCCTGATCCCACAAGGAGAGTTCGCCCATGTAGTCGTCCGGACGGGTCGAGAGGTAGAATTTATAGTCCAGGTCGAACAGTTTGTAGAACATCTCGATGAGTTTGATCAGGCGGCCGATTTCCGCCTCGATTTGCTCGGGCATGACGAAGAGGTGGGCGTCGTCCTGCATGAACTGTCGCACGCGCGTAAGGCCGCCCAGGGCACCGGAGAGTTCGTTGCGGTGAAGGGACTGTCGCTCGGCCACGCGCAGGGGCAGTTCCCGGTAGCTGTGCTTGTGCTGTTTGTAGAACAGCATGGTGTCCGGGCAGTTCATCGGTTTGAGGCACATCATGCGTCCGTCGACGTCGAGCTTGAACATCGCGTCCTGATAGTGCTCAAGATGTCCACTGGTGCGATAGAGTTCGGAATCGTACATGATTGGGTTGAAAATCTCGACGTACCCCTGCTCGCGCTGGATCGACGTCCACAGATTGTGGAGTTCGCGATAGATGGTGTATCCGTTGGGCTGCCAGAAAATGGCGCCGGGTGCGTAGGGATGGAGAAAGAAGAGGTCGAGTTCCTTGCCGAGTTTCCGGTGGTCGCGCTTCTTGGCTTCTTCCTGAATTTCGAGGTAGGCGTCGAGTTCGGCCTTGGTCGGCCAGACGGTGCCATAGATGCGCTGCAGCATCGGTTTTGTCGCATCTCCGCGCCAGTAAGCGCCGGCCACGCTCGTCAGTTTGAAATGCTTGCACTCGCCGGTGCGTCGGACGTGAGGCCCGGCACACAGATCCGTAAACGTGCTCTGCGAGTAGATGGAGACCTCCTCGTCCTTGATGCCATCGATGAGCTCGAGTTTGTACGGCTGATCGGCAAAGTGTTTTCGGGCCTCGTCCTTGGACATCGAGGTGTGGATGAACTCCGCATTGCTCTTGATGATTTCGCGCATTTTTGCCGAAATGACGTCCAAATCTGCCTCCGTCAGGGGGCGGGGCAGGTCGAAGTCGTAATAAAATCCGTCCGCAATGGACGGCCCGATGGCAAATTTTACATCCGGAAAGAGCGAGGCCACGGCCTCAGCCATGATATGGCTGCAGGAATGCCGCATGCGGGCGAGTTTGTTCCTGCGCGCGTTTTCTGCCACTTCGACTTCTTCCTGATGTCCACAATGTTCACACATAAGATGCATCCTCACGTTTGAACCGGCCTACGATGCCGGGTCTGTGGTTGTCGGCGGAGACTGCCTCCTGACCCGAAAATAACCGCGGAATCTCTATGCTTTCCGCGTCGGCACTACGCCAAAAAAGCCAAAAAAATGCCGAACATCCTACGGATTGGCATGATGTTCGGCTCGGAGTGTCACGTCAGGACGCGACTTACTTCTTGGTACCTTTTGCAGCCTCAAGCGCACGGCTCAGACGGATTTTTTTCTTGGCCTGAGCTTTGGCACGGCACATTTTCAAACTCTTACGACGATCGCCTCTTCCCATTGTTTTCTCCATTTCTGGGCTCGCTCATGTCTCCGGACAGCGAGCCGAAAAACCACAAAAATTTATACCCTGCTGGCACCCTTATCCTTGCCATGGGCCGCAGGACTCTAGGTTTTTGCACGCGCATTGTCAAGCGGTTTGGGGCCGGGCTGCCTGCGGCACGCCCCGGCCGCGCGTCTATCGGCCGGGCCGATACGACGCGCCTTCATGGGGGCGAAATCCACGGTGACGGAGGACATGGACTTCAGTCCACGCGTGACAATGGCACAAAAATGTGCTTAAGAGTCGGGCCGTACCGGGCGCCCGGATCCGCGACGCAGATGGCGCCTTCCAAGGAGGTTTGAATGAAGTATTTTCCCCTCATCGGGGCCTGTGTGGTCGCCCTATGCTCCACGGGATGTCTCGATATGAGCATTCCGGACGTGACCGTCGAGGAGTCCGCGTCATGTCGCGCCGGTTACAAATCCATCGTCCTCGCCGACGGCGAGTCCTGCCCCGCCGACGAAACATGTGAACTCCTCGATGAAGACCTCGGCCTCTGGTGCATGAAGATTAAAATTGCCGAAGGCGGAGACGGCCTCAACTGCCCTGCCGGGTCGATTACCGTCTCCCCGAGCCAGCAGGAATATTGCGTCCTGGACGAAAATCGCGAGCCCAACGACGATCAGTTCCTTTGTACCGAGGGCAACGTCAGCGGTCGCTATTGCCGGGAAGTCCCCGCCGAGTCCGAGGCCTCCTCCGTCGTCGTCCTCGAAGGACAGCGTTGCACCGCGTCGCAAATGACTCCGCCCGCAAACACCCTGCGCATCCACGTCATCGACGTCGGACAGGGCGACGCAATATGGATTCAGACCCCCACACAACAGAACATCCTCATCGACGGCGGCGACGGCGGCGCGTTCGGAAAAACATCCGCCGGGCCCATCATCGCCGATTACCTAGAGTTCCACGATTTCCCGCGTGGCAGCGCCTTCGACGCCGTTTTCCTCTCCCACCCCCACTCCGATCACTACGGCGGTCTCCCCAACCTTTTTGCCAGCTATAACCTCAAAAATTACATCGACCCCATGGAACTCGACACCGGCGAAAACGTCAGTTCAAGCTACAAATCGTGGATTTCCATGGTCAGGGGAAAGCTGGACGAATCACACCTCTACATGCCCGCACAGGAAAAATTCGCCCCCGGCGAGAAAATGCCCGCCGACTTCTTCGGACCCGATGTCTCCGCCACCTTCCTCACCAGCAACAAAGAGATTGGAAAAGGCTCCAGCGCCAACCCCAACGACGCGTCGATCATCTTCCGCATCGATTATGCCGGAAGGTCGTTCCTCTTTACCGGTGACGCCACCTCGGAACAGGAAGGAATCGTCGTCGCCCAGTCGCCCGATCTGTTGCCCGTCAATTTCCTCAAGGTCTGCCACCACGGCTCGACGACGTCCTCCTCCCCCGTCTTCCTCGAATCCATCTGGCCGGAGAGCATCCCACGCGACGACCGCGGCGCGTTTATCTCCAGCGGCCGTGCCCAGTACAGCGGCGCCTATCTCCCCAACGAGACCATCGTCTCGCGCCTCAAGACCTTCATCAACGACGACATGCTCTTTGCCACCTCCGCCGGTGACGAAAACAAGTCCGAAAGCGATGCCTATCGGGACGATAACATCCTCATCGTCATCGACGGCGCCGGAAACTATTACGCCTGTTACTCCGGGACAAACTGATCCCCATCCCTCGGTCACCCACGCCTTGTCCTCATGGCTCGCCGCTTTGCGCGGCAGAGCCTTTTTTTATGTACCCTCTCAAAGAATGACTTATGAAGATCCTAGGCATCGAAAGCTCATGCGACGAATGTTCTGCCGCCATCATTGAAGACGACAAAATTCTCTCGCACGTCATCGCCAGTCAAATCCCCGTTCATGCCAAATACGGTGGCGTCGTCCCCGAACTCGCTTCCCGTGCCCACATCATCGACATCGTCGAAGTCCTGCGCGGGGCATTTGCTCAGGCCGGTGTCACCTCCCAAGATATCGACGGCGTCGCCGTCACCCAGGGCCCGGGCCTCATCGGATCCCTTCTCGTCGGCATCGAGGCCGCCAAGGCCTTTGCATACGCCCGCGACATTCCCTTGGTCGGCGTCCACCACACCGAAGGCCACCTCCTTGCCCCCCTGCTCGACACCACCGAGGGCATGCAGAAACCCCGTTTCCCGTTCATGGGACTCGTCGTCTCCGGCGGACACACCAACCTCATCGCCGTGCACGGCGTCGGTCAGTACGAAATGATCGGACAGACCCTCGACGACGCCGCCGGAGAGGCCCTCGACAAAGTCGGTAAAATGCTCGGACTGCCCTATCCCGGCGGGGTCGCCATCGACCGTCTCGCCGTCGGCGGAAATCCCGAACGCTTCCACTTCCCCCGCGCGCTCCCGCAACATGACAACTTCGATTTCTCCTTCTCCGGCCTCAAAACAAGCGTCATGACCCAGTTGCGGCGTCTCCAGGCCATGCCTCAGGGGCAGGACCTCGCCGATCTCTGCGCCTCCGCCCTCGAAGCCGTCGTCGATTCCCTCGTCCGCAAGACCCTGCGTGCCGCACACGCCGCACACGCCTCCACCATCGTCGTCGCCGGCGGCGTCTCCGCAAACAAACGCCTCCGTCAGAGACTCGCCGAAGACTGCCGCGCCGAAGGCCTGCAACTCTCCATTCCACCCATGAAATTATGTACCGACAATGCGGCCATGATCGCCGGACTCGGAAAATTCAAACTCGCCTCGCTCCTCGCGCAACACGCCCACTTCGAAGCGTTCAACCTGCAGCCCAAACCCGCATGGAACCTCATTGAGGCAATTTCAGTCTGAATGTTTCGATCTTTCGGGGAGCCGCCGCTATCGCCCTGCGATACGCGGCGGCGCGGCTTCTATGGCGTGGCCATACGAAGCCGCTTTTCTTTTGAATATCTACAAATGAAATACTTTTCACAATTTGCCATCATTTTATTTGTATCCGTGTTGGGCGAGTTATGCGCCATGGCTCTGCCGTTACCGATTCCTGCTTGTATTTATGGTATGGTACTGATGTTTATGGCGCTATGCTTTAAAATTATCAAACTCGAACAGGTCGATGACGCCGGCAAGTTTATGATCGAAGTTTTGCCCGTCATGTTTACGCCGCCCGCCGTCGGATTGATCGCTTTATGGGATGTCATCAGTCCTATTTGGCCGCAGCTTCTGGTCATTATCGTCATCACGACGGCGGTCGTCATGGTGGTCACCGGACACGTCGCTCAGTTCATGCTTCGCCATGAACAGAAACCCGATGTGCACAAACTCTGGCAACATATCCGTCATCCAAATTCATTTCATGGATTGTCGCATTAGCCGACGCGGATCTTCATATCCGGGAGGGACTGTATGATTCGTGATTGGATGACCCACTCTGCGTTTTTTGGTCTGTTGCTGACCATCGTGGCCTTTGAAATCGGACTTTTGCTCAAAAGAAAGTTTCACTGGAGCATTTTTAATGCCCCGTTTATGTCCATTGTGATAGTCATTGCAGTACTTCTGATTTGTGATATCGACTACGAAACATACGATTCCAGCGCTCATTACCTGAGCTACTTTATTACGCCGGCCACCGTGTGTTTTGCCATTCCATTGTACAAACAGATCGTCCTGCTCAAAAAACACCTGCGCGCAATTATCGTAGCCATCATGTCGGGCGTGTTGGCGAGTATGTTGACGGTGTTTGGACTGAGTCTGGTGTTTGGGTTCAACCATCAGCTTTATGTCACGCTTTTGCCCAAATCCATCACGACCGCCGTGGGGATGGAAATATCCGAGATGTTTGGGGGCTATGCCACGGTGACGATTGTGGCCATTTGCATCACCGGAGTGCTTGGAAATACATTTGCCGAAACGGCATGTCGTATTTTCCGGATTCATGATCCCGTGGCTCGCGGGCTTTCGATTGGGACGTGTTCCCATGCGTCCGGGACGACAAGGGCCATGATGATGGGGGAGATAGAGGGCGCGATGAGCAGTTTGGCCGTCGTCGTGGCATGTGTGTTTACCGTCCTCGTCGTCTCTTTCCTGGCCAACCTCATTTGAAGTGGCAGAAAACCTCAATGTTGAGAAGGCTTTGATGAAGAAAACCCTGACCGATGTATTGTGAAGAGGGGGGCGCGGCGTATGCGCGCAAGGCCGAACGGCCTGAGCACATAGACGCGCAGGGGGAGGCTTCCCCCGCACAAAAATACAAACCGCATCGAACATGGCCAATTGGGGCGTTTGAAAATACAAAACTTTTAGGGTTTTCCGAAACTCAAAACTCGCTTATTAACGCGCCTTCCGTATGTGAATGATGGAACGGATGCAAAACTATTTTACTCGTGTGTGAACTTATGAAGTGGACAATTCAAAAAATACTCGATTGGACAAAAGGATACTTTGAAAGCTGGAATGTCGATAATCCCATGCTGGATGCTCAATGTCTGTTGCAGCACGTACTGGGCATCACCAAAGTCCAGATGATGATCGATTCCGCCAGGCCACTGGAGGACGAAGAACTCGCCCGTTACAAAGCCCTGATCACACGCCGTGCGAAGGAACGCATTCCCGTGGCCTATCTTCTCGGCAAGCGCGAGTTTTGGTCGATGATGTTCAGGGTGACGCCCGACGTTCTCATTCCCCGTCCCGATACGGAATGCGTGGTCGAACGCGCGCTCGAATTTGCGCTCGAACGGCTTGAGGGCAGAATGCCCAGATGGCTTTTGGAACAGCCAATAAAAATTGTATACGATTTCGTTCGGGATTCTCGTTTCCATGATGAGGATGCACAAAATGATGAAATCACCGGTACGCCGGTCGAAATCGGGCGTTCGGAGCCTGCCAAAACGCTGACCATTCTCGACGTGGGCACGGGCTCTGGGGCCATTGCGCTGGCGCTGGCTTCTGAAATTCCCGTTTCATCGAGAACGATTGTGGCCATCGATATTTCACCGGCCGCGCTTGCGCTCGCCCGTGAGAATGCGCAGTCCAATGGGCTGATGGAAAACATGACGTTTCTCGAGAGCGATGTGCTGGACAATTACAAGGCGACGGCCGATCTCATTGTCTCCAACCCGCCTTATATTTCACAGGAAGAAATGAAAACGCTCATGCCCGAAGTGCGGTGCGAACCGCGCCTTGCCCTCGAGGCGGGAATGGACGGACTTGACGTTTACCGAAAACTCATTCCCCAGTCCTATAAGGCGCTTGTCGAGGGAGGAATGCTCATCGTCGAAATTGGTTGCACGCAGGCGGAACAGGTCAGTGCGTTGTTTGCCGAATCTGGGTTTGAGCGGATTCGTGCGTTTGAGGATTACGCGCATAAACCGAGAATGGTGCTTGGCATCAAAACACGATAAGTGCGCGCACCATTTCCGGGATGAGGGCGTGCAGAATACCGGCCTATATTCCGAGGATGAGGCGTGCGATGGTAAAATAGATGATGATTCCGGAAACGTCGACGATCGTCGTGACAAAAGGGGCGGAGGCCGAAGCCGGGTCGATGTGACAGAATTTGAGAAGAAACGGAAGCATCGATCCGACAAGCGAACCATAGATGACGAGAACGCCGACGCTGGTGGCGATGGTGCCTGCAAAATACAGGAAGCGTTCCTGTACGTCGGAAAACATGCCCGCAAAATTACAAATATTGGTGATGACAAACCCAATCAAAGCCAGTGTGGCGCCAAGGCTGCTACTGACGATAAGTTCGCGTTTGAATACTTTGAATACATCTCGCAGGCGAATTTCACCAAGCGCCATGGCGCGAGTGACGAGCGTGGCCGCCTGGGAACCGGTGTTTCCGCCCGAGGCCATGATGAGCGGGATGAAGACACATAAAATCACCGCCGACGACATGGCGTCAGAATAGTGATCCATCACGCGCGTCGTGAGGAGATTGCAACATAATAAGATAGAAAGCCAGCCGATGCGTTTTTTGTACATTTCCGAAAACGTCGACTGAAGATAATCGTTATCGAGGGCGGCCATACCACCCATCTTCTGGATATCTTCGGTGGCTTCTTCCGTCACGACGTCGACGATGTCGTCGATGGTGATGATGCCTTTCATGACGTTGTGGGCATCGACGACGGGGAGGGCAAAATAGTCTTCCCTGGCAAAGAGGAGTGCGACGGATTCCTGATCCTGGTCTTCCCCGACGGTCGTCATGTCCGTTTCCATGATGTCGGAAATGAGACGGTTGCCGTTTCCTTTGAACAGATCTTCAAACGATACCACGCCGAGCAGATGCTGTTCTTTGTCGAGCACGTAGATGTAGTAAACGGTTTCAAGTTCGTCCCGCATCTGACGGCGGACGTAAAGAATGGCCTCGTCGACGCTCATGTCGGGGCGAATCCGGGCAAAACGCGGACTCATGAGTCCGCCGGCCTCGTCCTCTTTGTAGGCCATCAGGGCGTCGACTTCCTTGCGCACGCGTTCCTGAAGGTGATTTTTTACACGTTCGCGCTGCTCCGTGTCATCGATGAGTTGCAACACGTCCGCCGCGTCGTCCGGGGCCAGTTCTCTCACCCAATACCGCGTGTTGCGGTCGGACATTTTTTGCAACAGAAACGCCTGATCCTCGCTTGGTATCGAGGAGAAAAAATCTTCGGCGTCATTGTGATCGAGCTGTTCAAACCACTCAAGACGCTCGTCTTCCGCGAGAGTTGGCCAGATTTCCCAAAGATCGTCAAATGAAATGGTGCAAGGATTCTGATTTTTTCCGAGGCTCATAGGCACGTCCTGTATAGCGAATGTCCAATAAAAGTCGATGTTGCCTATGGAGACATAAGGGAACTGTATAGCGCCAATGGGACTTTCTGAGCGATGGGTTAAACATTCTTTTATAACTTATAACAAGGACAATAAATTTACAGTATTTCTATGTGGACGCACTAAAGCTGTGGATGCGTTTAAAAGGCGAATCCCGGTGGTGGCTACCCGGGCGGCCATTGAAAATCGCGTCCTGCAAGCAGATGCAGGTGGAGATGCGGCACGCTCTGACCGGCTTCGGCTCCGGTATTGATGACGCATCGATAGCCGTGGGATTCGAGCCCGAGCTTTTTGGCGAGTTTTGAGGCACAGACGAGAAGTTTGCCTGCAAGTTCGGCGTCGTGGTCTGTCAATTCGTGCAAACCGTCAATGGGGGCTTTGGGAATGATGAGGATATGGGTCGGGGCCACCGGCGAAATATCATTAAACGCATAGACGTCGTCGTCTTCATACACTTTGGCGGAAGGTATCTCACCGCGCATGATTTTTTTGAAAATATTGTCGTTATCGCTCATCTCATCGTCTCCCGTGTTCGGATGGTGAGGCTTTAAGAGCCTGGGATGTTTCGACGAAGTTTGGCCATAAACATTCCCCTTTGCCAAAGTTCGAATGAATCTGGCCCGCCGCGCGAGTCTTTGCCGCATGAGTCGTTTCTTTGCAAGGAAATTCGTCAGGCATCGTCGTTTGAACGCCTGGGGATTGTCTTTTAAAAACGGATATGGAGCCATCCTGTGTCTGTGGGAGATTGGCCTGTGGCAAATGCTTTTTCTGTGGCCATGGGCATGGGGCGTGTGGAAGGGCAGGGGGGGACGCGCATGGGATGGCTGTGCGAAAAGCGGTGACGCGCATAACGGGGAATGAACGGGCTTTCTAAGGGGAGGCAAATGCCGTACAATTCAGGACGAGACATGCGCGGGCGTGTGTTGGGCATGATGGTGTCCACCGATGGCGCTTCGCGTTTTAGACGGCATTCAACCTGCGTCGGAGTGACCATGGATCTGAAATATGAGCTTGAGTATGAGCGTGTCCAGACGCCGCCCGAAATACGGGATTATTTTCAGTATATGCGATGTCTGGGCGAAGGGGCTCAGGGAAAGACATACCTGGCCAAAGACCTCAAGATTGACCGGGAGGTGGCCATCAAGGAGATGAAACTCACTCAGACCGAGAATTTCAAAGACCTGGAACACTTTGAAAGAGAAGCGCAGGTATTGGAAAATCTTTTCGTCCAAGGAGTTCCGGAGCTCTACAGTCGTCTCAGTTTTCCATCGGGGGCGCTTTTTATCGTCCAGGAGTATATCGATCATCCCTCGATTCAGAAGATATTGGATTTGTACGACAAGAGCATGAATTGTTTTGCGACGGATACCGTGATGAGAATATTGATTTCGGTGGCACAGATCCTCGAAAGACTCGAAACACAGTACACACCGCCTATTGTGCATCGCGATATCAAGCCGTCCAATATTTTGTACAATGGGATGGGGTATGCCGTCGAATGTTGGCTAATCGACTTCGGTGTCGTCGCGCACCCGCAGAAACGCATCCATTCGTCTACGGTGGCCGGCACGCCAGGGTTTATGGCTCCCGAACAGCTTCTGGGCGAATGCAGTCCGGCTTCGGATATCTATGCGCTGGGCATGACGGCCATCTACATGCTAACCGAGACTAAGCCATGGACAATCCCCGTCGAAAATTTGCACGTCAAATTTGAACCCATTTTGTACGAAAAACGTCCGAACATAGACAGGGATGTGGTGCGCCTTCTTAGGGAAATGACTGAGCCCAGTGTGGAAAAACGCATCCCGAACGCAAAGGCATTGCTCAATCACCCCGTGATTGAGTCCTTTATAAAAAATACAAATCCAAAGAACCATCTTCCCAGTTTAAAAGGTTCGTTCAATGCTTTGGGGACAGACTATACCTCTGGCATGGAGAGCTTTTTTTTAAACACCACATCTAAAGCGCACGATGAAATAAATAAAGTGAAAGATGACCCAAAAGAAGTCGGCGATATCTTTTCGGTCGAATTAAAAGTCCATGATCTTTTCTTCATTTTTTTTCCATGGTTTATGATAACTGCAAATGTGCTTGCCTTGGTTCGTATATATGAGTTTAGCTCTCAGGCGGTGATGATATTTCTTCACTTTGTGGTGATAGGTTTCGATATCTTTGCAGTGTACTGTCTAGTAAGATGGTCAAAAAATATAAAAAAACGTCCGGTGATCCAAAAAAATCGATCGTTGGCGGACTCCGATGAAGAAATCAAATGTCTGAAATTGATAGATGGGACCGTCGAAAAGATACAGATACTTGCCAAAAAAGGAGCCGGTCAGGCCAGGGGACGTGTGGATGCCCCTCATGTGATCGATTATAGTTATATTGTGGATGAAAAATGTTATGCGGGGGTACTCTGTACGTTCAAAACAATCGACGACTATCCCAAAGTGGGCGATAATATTTCGGTGCGTTATTGGCCAGAGGAACCGGGAAAAAGCACCGCATCTCTTAAACCCAGACCGGTTCGGACATCATCATAAAAGCCCGGCGTATCCGCCCTGCGGGCGGATAGCCGGGCGCGCGAGTCGTATCCGCCCC
This sequence comes from uncultured Myxococcales bacterium, assembly GCA_945875805.1. Lineage (GTDB taxonomy): Bacteria > Myxococcota_A > Bradymonadia > UBA4248 > UBA4248 > UBA4248. The sequence continues at coordinate 18,866 of CAMCLY010000006.1, forward strand.
GCGGGCGGATAGACCGCGCCCATTACGAGGATTCATCCCGATACGCCTTGTGATAATAGTAATATCCGCCATAATAGCTGTGGCTGCTCGCCGATAGATCGTTGAGAACAACCCCGGTGATGGGGGCGTTGACGCTTTCGAGCAGTTCGCGAGTGCGTACGAGACTGGGCATCGGCGTCACCCCGGCGCGTGAGACGACGATAACGCCGTGGACATGCTGTGCGATGATGAGCGCATCCGTCACCACGGTGACCGGCGGAGAATCGATGATGATCGTGTCAAACTGCGTTTTTAAGGTGTCGAGAAGGTTGGAAAAGGCCTCCGACTGAAAAAGATCCGCCGGATTCTTCGGTATCTCGCCGCATGGAAGCAGCTTGAGATTGTCCACCTCTGTCCCTTGTAGGGCCTCGGCGAGCGTCACCTCGCCCTTGAGAAGGTTGTTCAAACCGGACTTTGTGCTGATATTGAGTGCCTGATATATCCTCGGCCTGCGCATGTCCGCTTCGAGCAAAACCACGCGTTTGCCCGCCAGCGCCGCCGTCACCGCCAGGTTGAGCGACGTCATGGTCTTGCCCTCAAGGGGTTGCGCGGAGGTGATGAGGAGGATGTGCGAGGCGTTCGATTTGATGAGAAAGGAAAGCGTGGTGAGGAGCGTGCGCATGCATTCGGCAATCGGGGAACGCGGATTTTCCAGAATGAAGCGGTAGGCGTTTCGCCCGGCATACCGGCGATTCTTGGGAAATTTGGGTACGGCCCCGAGAAACGGCAGGCCGACGCGTTCCTCGATGTCTGTCTGATTGCGGATGGATATGTCAAAAAGCTCGAGCAGAAGGACGGCAAGGAAGCCGGCGATGACGGCCGCAAGCAGGGTGATCGCCCCGTTGATGAGGAGATTGGGGCTGACCGGCGAGGTGGGAACTGCGGCGTTGTCCAGAATGCGGATGTTGTTGACCTCAAGACGTTGGTTGAGGCTGACTTCGTTGAGCTTGGCCTGGGATTGCTCGTACAGGGACTCCGCGTTTCGGCGCTGACTTTCAAACTGTTCGTACAGAAGCCTGAGCTGATCGAGTTCGAGGGCCTCTTTCTGGAGCGAGGAGATTTCCTGATGGATTTCCTGGTCGAGTTTGACCAGAGCCTGATAGTGCGCTTCAAGTCCCTGAATGACATTCTTCATGCCGTTGAGGACGCTGGCCTTGCAGGTTTCGATTTGTTTGTGCAGGCCCGTGACCTGGGGGGACTTTTCCAGATAGGTGATGAGGAGTTCGCGTTTCTTTTCTTCGAGCTTGCGGCATTCCGCGAGTTCCGTTTCAAGCGTCTGGGGGCCGCCTAAAATCGTGAAGGCGTGGACGTTGTCGACCGAGACCTCGATGGCGCGAAGCTCGGAGAGCACATAGCCGGCGCGCTGTTTTTCGGTATCGATTTCGACGCGCTTGGTGTTGAGATAGTCGAGACGCTGATTGGTGATCTTTTGCTGTTCGACGGGATTGGAGTACAGGATTTTGTGGTTTTCCTTGAACGCATTGAGGGCGTCTCTGGATTGCGCAAGCCGGGCCTCGTTTTCCTGGTACTGCTTTTCGATAAAGTCAAAGGTGGCCGTGAGAGAGGCGGAACGGTGCTCGGAGTTCTGCGCGGAATAGGCGGCGGCCAGCGTGTTGGCCAGGGAGGCCGCCAGCTCCGGGTTTTCGTTGCGCACGCGGATGTTGGCCAGACGCGTGCCCGCCACCGACTCCACCTTGAGCTTGGACAGAAGAATGGATACCGGATCGGCAGCGGCCATCTTTTTCTGAAGCAACACCGGATCTTTGATCTGGGACAGGCCCAGAAACGCCGGATCGTTGGCCAGACCGAGATCGTCGACGACGCGCTGGGCCACCAGCCTGGACTGGAGCACGCGAAGCTGGGTGTCGTAATACGTGTCGCGCAGATACCACTGATCTGCCGCCGAGGACTCAAACGGATTGATCGTCTGGGATTCCGGATTGATAATGACCGCCGTGGTGGCCTCATACACCTTGGGCTGACGCATGGTATACAGCACCCCAAGACACGATACGGCCACAAAGGCCAGCACGAATCCCCATCGGCGACGCCAGACGATATCGATATATTCGCGGATGGGAAATGACGAGGTTTTGGGGTGTTCGCTGGATTCGCTCATGACATCCTGGCCTGCGGTGCGGGCTCCCCGAAAGGGGGCTCTGCGGTAAAAGGGGATCTATTCTTAAACGGCATCGTCAAAAAACAGACTGGGGGACATAGACCAGATCCGCCGGATGCAGACAGATATTCGGCGCTTTCCCCATGAGAATGTCCTGATAGGGCACCGAGACCGATTCGGACTGGTTTCCGTGTTTTCGGACGATGAGGACCGCACTGGTCGACGCCCTCGCCGTGGGCCCGCCGGACTGGGCGATGACGTCGGTCAGCATCAGCCCCGGCCTGAAATCCACAATCCCGGGTTTCTGGACCTGACCGTCCACCGTCACGGCCGTTTTGGACACCTCTTTGTTGATACAGACCACGGACGGATCTCTCAGATACGCTTCCTGCAGCTTTGCGGTCAGAACCCCCTCCAGCTCGTCGCAACGCATCCCCTCCACGCCGATCTCCCCAAGCGTGGGAATCGAAATCGTTCCCTTGGGCGACACTTCATAGACGCCGCTCATCTCGGGCTGGCCATATACGCGGATTTCCAGCTTGTCCCACGGACTGAATTTGCCGAGTTCCGCGCTCGTCGGACATGTCGTGAACTTGGATTGCCAACCCGAAGTGATGGCCGTGGACGCACACGAGGTCGCAAGGAAAAGACTGCCCGTCGCCACGAAAAGCATCATGCGGATGTTCAAAAATTGATTCATACAGTCACTTCGCGTGTGCGCGGGCTATCTGCCCGTGGCAGATACGCCCCGCGCGTCCGGCTATCGGCTGCGCCAATACGCCGGACGCACATTCGCTGACGCACTTCCATCAATGCCGTATCCGGACTCGCCCGGATCACAAAAACTAATAGGTGTACGAAAGATTGAGCGATACCAGGTTTTTGACATAATCGGCATCGTCGGCGTCACTGGTGTTGTATCGCAACCGGTACTCAAGACCGAGCTTTAACCCCGGAAAAAAATGATAGTAAATGTCGGCACGTGCCGTGAGAAGATAGTCGTTTCTCGATGCGGCTTCCAGCGTCCGGTAATCAAACGCCCCAAAACCGACTTCGGCCTTGGTCTGGAGATGCTCAAACCACAACGCGTCAAAACGGAGCGACACCTGATGGAGCTTGTAGTAGTCCCCGTAAACAACATTGTTGAAATCTTTTTTGTACTCCAGGGATAGATTGACGTCTTTCTGGAAACTGTACGCCAGGCGCGCATTCATGATGAACATGTGCTCGGTATTCTTGTTGTCATAGTAGACATAGGCATACCCAAGCCCGAGGCCATAGGAAAGCCTTTCAAGAAGAAGCCCCTGAAGACTGTATTTGATGCGGAACGGATAGGCATTGGCATTGTCACCACTCGCTCCGGGCACGCCCGTCCCTTCCCTCGTTTCCTCCAGATACTGGGTGATGTCCGTGCCCAGGGTCAGCGCCATGCTGGATTGCGGAAGAAAACTCCATCGCGTGACGGATTCAATCCGGTGCGTAAGGTTGGAAACCTCCGAGCGCTCCGTGTAAAGTCTGCCGCTGAGATGGTAGCCAATCTGTTGTGAAAAAACAGCCCCCTCCCCGGGTTGGATGAAGAAGTTGACCCCCGCATTGACCGTGTGATTCTCAAAATCCACCCTGAGATTGTCGTCCTCGGGATCGTTGAGAAACTGATACGATGCCGACGGGGCCAGCCGAAACAGGCTCTTCTTGAACAGATCCGCAGAGGTGGAGACCCGGGCTTCAAGGCCGCCGTTGGGATCGGCATCGCCCACACCCCAGTACTGACGCCACTTGAGGGACACTTCGTTGTTCCACGAACGCAGATCCTCATTTTCAAGGCGGGTTTTGAAGAAAACACCGATGTCGACAAACCCGTCGTCGTTGCCCTGACTTCCGCGCCCGTCATAAGCCAGACCCAACTCGGCTCCAGGGTGCAGGACAAATCCTCCGGCCAGAATTCCCCTGGATTCTGGGGCGGAGTCCTTTGCCTGTGCCCACGCGGCACACAACATCAGAACTGTCAGAAGGCTGATTCGTGAAATGAGTTTTAACATGTTAGAAATCCATAAAACCTGGACCGCACACGGCCTGGATTTTGTTCACAAATCAAAGGTAAGGAGACGCATCCACGTCTGTTTTTCCGGGTTCGGTGCTTTCGATGTTTTTCCCCTCGCCCTGAAGACACGGCTCCACTTTGCACGTCTGGGTCGTCGTCGTTCGCGTCTCCCCCGATACGCCAAGAATCTCTGCCCCGCATTCGGCCATTTTCGACCCCAGCGCCTCGGATTTGTTCACGGCAAGCTGCACCAGTTTGTAATGGTGCGACGTCGATTCCTCATCTCGCCGTTGAATCGCTTCCCTCAGGTTCGTCTCGCCATTTTGAGCCACATTCAGGAACCCCCTCGTGTTGACAAGGGCCGTGTTGATACAGTCGATCTTGGTCACATCGGACTCCAACCGCGCTTTTTCCAGCATCGCCGTGCCCGATTCGATGATCGCCTCTATCCGCTGCACCCCGTTCTGCGCCTCCCCAATCATCGATTCATGAGAAGACGCCTGCCCCTGCGCCAAAACCGAAGTCGGCAATGCGGCGGCAAGTCCAAAAAATGCAACCATAACCCCCTTCATCTCTCTTCTCATCGCCTTCTCCTGATTCTGTTCGGCCGGCGTTCACTGCCTCCAATCGGAATGATGCGCCCAAAACAGGCTCCGGATTCGGGGCTACTGCATAAAGCACGCCATGGCCAATATCCCGATGACCTCACCGTCATGGCGAGATCCTGCAATTTTATACAAACAGAGCGATTATTCAAGGGAATATTCAGAGGTCGGAGGGAATGTGGCATGTAGAACCACATCGGGCTTTGGCCCAAATACGCGCCGGGTGTTCCCACGCGAACCCTTCTTGTCTGCCTTGGGGAGGGGGAAGCCTCCCCCTGAGCGGCTATTTCGCCCTGCGGGCTCAATACGCCGCTACCCCCTCGGACACTCACCCGCCCGCGTCCCCGGATACCTCAGTTGTCGGTGGAACATGAGCCCATGAACTGCAGCGTCCACTGAACCCATACCGAGGGACGGCCGCTTGTCGTTTCAAAGGGCTGCGAAAAGTTCATGGCGGAAAAAAGCTGGTTCTGGTGGAGAAACGCATCGTCCGAAACGACGAGGTAGAGGTTGATCGTTTTGCCCTCGACGATGGCGTCCGGGTAACTCATGGCCGCCGTGCAGGCTGGAAAACTGTAGGTAATCCGATCGCGGGCTCCGGGCTGGATCTGTTTGGGGACGACGGTATAGACGGGGTTCGTGGTGACGCCGGCCGTCCGGTAGTCGATGACCACCCTGTGATACAGCGGCTGATCCAGATTGTTGTCCCCGTAATTTGAGATGATGAATTCCTGGTTCCCGCCGAGGGAGAGGTTGATGTTCACCACCCCCATGGACGGACTGACCCCGGACAGGGCGTTGATATAGGGAAGCGTGTCTTCCGGTTCGGGGTCCTCCTCGATCTCAGGAAAGTAGAGACACCCGCTGAGGAGAAGGGACAGGCCCGTGATGCAAGCGAAGCGGAAGTTCATGATTTGTCGTTCTGCTTTTCGAGATGTCTAAAGATGGTTCTGGGATCGACCCCGAGATCGCGGGCCGTCTTTGAACGGTTTCCATCATTGAGTTCGAGAATTTCGTTGATGTATCGGCGCTGGAAATCGTCCTTGGCTTCGGCCAGGGACATGACGGGCTTGAGAACTTCGGGAATGAGGTCGAGGTCGGCGGGCTGAATCTGCGCCTTGTTTGAAAGGATGAGGGCTTTTTTGATTCGATTCTCGAGCTGTCTGACGTTCCCCGGCCACCGGTATTTCCGTATGGCCTGGACGGCTTCCTGGGAAAGCGTCTTCGGGGGCATGTTGAACTCTTTGGCGTACCTGCGGATCAGGCCCCGGGCAATGAGAAGGATGTCGTCGCCGCGCTCGCACAGCGGGGGAAGTTTCAGCGTGATGACGTTGAGTCGGTAGAAAAGATCCTCGCGAAATCTTCCCTGCGAGACTTCGTTTTCGAGATCCTTGTTGGTGGCGGCGACGATTCGGATGTCGACGGGCTCGACGGTGTTGCTCCCGACTTTGACGACGCAGCGTTCCTGAAGGACTCTGAGCAGTTTGACCTGAAGTTCCTGGGGCATTTCGCCGATTTCGTCCAGGAAGAGGGTGCCGCCGTTGGCCTGCTGAAATTTTCCGGACTTCGTCTGGATGGCGCCGGTAAATGCGCCTCGCACATGTCCGAAAAGTTCGCTCTCAAGCAGGTTTGCCGGAATGGCGCCGCAATTGATGACGACAAAGGGCCCCTTGAAGCGGTTGGACTGCCGGTGGAGTTCCTGGGCGACGAGTTCTTTTCCCGTTCCGGTCTCTCCCTCGATCAGGACGGTGACATCGGTGGAGGCCACTCGCCGCACGGTGTTGAACACCTCTCGCATGGGACGGCAGTCTCCGATGATGTTGCCGAACTTGAGATCCTCGATCTGTGAGCTGAGTTCCTTGTTTTCAAACACGAGATCGTCGACGAGAATGGCGTTGGCCAGGATGAGCGATATTTGCGCCGCAAAGACCCGCAATGCTTCGAGATGCTGGGGTTTGAACTGACTGACGATGTTGTCGTTGCCCACGTAAATGAGGCCGATGAGGGTGCCCCGGTCGAGGAGCGGCGTGCACATCACGCTGCAGAAGCGCATGTCGATGACGCTTTTGGAGGAATTGAAATTCTCATCGTTGAGGGCGTCCCGGACGATGATGGGGGTGCGCGTTTCCACGACATGGCGGACGATGGAGTCCGAAAACAGGTTGTTGTCTATCGATTCCTGATTGAAGTTGCGCGAGACCTGGCTGTGAATCTGGCCGTCACGGATGAGCAGGAGAAACCCCTTGTCGGCGTTGACGAGGCCAATGACGTCGTCGATGGCGTGGGTCAGGATGGAATTGACGCTGCATTCCTGCGAGAGGTCTTCGGCGAGTCTCTGAAGCTTGCCAAATGCCCTGAAGATGTACTCGTTATTTTCCTGCCTGGTGCAATCCGACGCGGGGTCTTGGGCGTGAAGGGAGAAACGCACGCAGAGCGGGCCGATGGCGAGTTCGTCCTGGTGAGAAAACGGCGTTTTTTTCTTTATTTTTTTGCCGTTGATGAAGACCTCGGCCTTTCTGGATGCCGGCTCGATTTCGTAACCGTGATTTTCGAGGGTGATGAGCGCATGTACGGGTTCGATGCCGGATTCGTCACAGACAATGTCGCAGTCCTGTGACGACCCGATGGAGGTGATTTTTTTGTAAAGCTCATGGTATTTCTGAGCGACAACGTGATGATCAACGGATAGGAATGGCATGTGAAACCGACAGGAATAAAGGTGAAGATAAAAGCAGTCAGGGGAAGGATTGTGTGGAGGCGGGCAGAGGGGGTAGCGGCGTATTGAGCCCGCAGGGCGAGATAGCCGCTCAGGGGGAGGCTTCCCCCTCCCAAAGAAAAATCATGCGGAGAGCGTTTTGACGGCGTTTTGCAGGTCGGCCCAGACGGGGCCTTTGAGCTTTGGATTTTTGAGCATCTCGTCAGGATGATGGGTGACCATGGTGGGGATATTCTCGAAACGCAGCCATGTACCGCGCACCTGGCTCAGGAGTCTGTCGTCATCAAACAACCCGCGGTAGGCGGTATTTCCCCATACGATAATGATTTTTGGCCTGACGAGGATGACTTCCCTGCGTAACGTTTCCAGGCATGTTTTTGCAACTTTTTGGGGATCGGGGGCGGAATGGCAGGCGCATTTGATGAGGTGGGTGAAGTAGATGCGGTTGCGAGTGAGGCTGGGATTGAGATTTTCGAGGGCGGAGAGGATTTTTGAGAGGAGGGCGCCGGCATCTCCCTGGAGAAATGTGCCGGGCAAGGAAAGTTCGCGGGCGGCGCCGCCGGAGATGAACATCATCAAGGGATCGAGGGGGCCGTGGGGGAGGAGCTTTTGGGGGGACTTGTCGCCGGCGGGACATCGTCGGCAGGCCTCGATCGATTCGCGGAGGCGGTCGAGTTCGCGTTTGCGTTCTTCGGGGGCGAGTTGCGAGAGGGTCAGGAGGCGTCTGGAAGGATTTTTGTCGCGGAGGGACTGAAACGCGTGGAGGGTGGCCGTCGTGGGGGCCGTCGTGGGTGGCAAGGGCGTGGCGTGCGGTGGTGGGGCCGGGCGTGAGGGATGAGCAAGTGCGGGGGCAGTCTGACGCGGCATCATTGAGCCTGGCCAGGAGGGATCGTCGGGGGGGAAGCCGTCGGCTCCCAGCGATTTCTGGGCTTCGATCCAGGTGGTGAGTTCGAGGGAGACCTGCTGGACCAGGGCGGCGATGGCACTTTGAATGTGAGCAGAATCCATGGGCGTTTCCGGCGTGAGGCAGTGGGCTACAGACGCGAGTCTGTCATGAGCAGGCGGGAGATATTTTTTTGGAGGGCCTCGTTTGTGCCTCCGCCGATGCTGAGCAGGACGGCATCGCGGTAGAGGCGCGACACGGGGTATGCGTGGCTGTATCCGTTTGCGCCGAGGACCTGGATGGCGGATCTTGCAATATCCTCGGCGCCCTTGGCGCAGAAGATTTTTGTGGCGTCGGCGTTGAGGGATGCCTGTGGGGCAGACTGGATGGTCTCGGCGACCGTTTCGTAAAGCATCGTCCGCATGGCGCGGTACTGGGCGTAGCTTTCGGCGAGAAATTTCTGGATTTGACCGAAGTCGGCGATTTTGTGTTCAAAGGCATGGCGCTGGCGTGCATAGTCTCGCATGGTATTTAGGCATGTTTTGGCGATGCCGCACGACTGTGCGGCGAGGGCCAGGCGCTCGACCGCGAGGTTTCTGAGCATGGGGCGCAGCCCTTCGTGGAGGGTTCCGACCAGGGCGTCCTTTGGAAGCGCGACGTGGCTGAACGTGAGGATTCCCGTGGGACTGGAACGCATGCCCATTTTTTTGTCACACGGGAGTCTGGAGACGCCCTCGGCGCGGGTTTCGACGAGGAACAGACTGATGTCGCGGCGTTGTTCTCCGGTTCTTGCGTAGACGAGAAAGACGTCTCCGACGGTGGCGTTGGTAATCCACTGTTTTGTGCCGTTGAGGACGAATCCGGAGTCTGTCTGGGTGGCGGTTGTACTCATGCCGAGGACATCCGTGCCTGCGTTGGGCTCGGTCATGGCCATGCCGGAGATGCGTTTTTGACGGAGGATATCGGCGTGTCTTTTGGGCAGAGGCTGTCCGAGGGCTTTCCATGTGTGGTAGAGCTGATGGGAAAACAGGAGCTCCTGTGAGAGGAATGAGAGGGCGATGGCGGGGTCGCATTCGCTCATGGCCTCGATGGCGGCGATGGGTGCCGTGATGTCGAGATCTGCGCCGAGCAGGGATTCCGGCAGGGTGGTGTTCATCAGTCCGAGTTCGGAGTCGAGGCGCCGGTAGAGGCTGAGATCAAACGTGCAGGTTTCGTCCCGGTCGTCGGCGCCGGGCATGAGATTCCGCCATGCCCATCCCCGGACGGATTCAGTGATATCCTTTGTTATGTCTTGGGATTCAGGGAATAAAGACATCGGGGGCGTCCTTTGGCGAGAGCCGGTGAAACTGTCCTTCGACGAGGGAGGCGAGCCGAAGCATGTCGGGGGAGAGTCCGGTGATTGACGAAGTCTGAATTTCGAGGGTGAGATTGTCTGTCTTTTTGAGCGTTACGGCGATGGGAATCTGCCCGGAAGCCGTGCATTGGGCCTCGGAGGTGTCGGCCTGGCAGTGTGCGGTATAGACCCATGGCTCGCCGTGCGCGCGCATGACGAGATTGAGTGTCTGGGCGGGCATCTCGTAGAGTTCCAAGGTTCTGTCTTCTCCTGAGGTGTAAAAGCCGCCAAATGTCCCGGGCATGTCGATGAGCATGGCGCGCGAGGTGCGCTGCTGGATGAAATCCGCCCTCATCTGTGTGGCGACGGCGAAAGCGTCTGCAGCGGGAACGCCCTGACGGACGAGGTGATTGATGTCTGCGCCGCGACCTCTTTTGAGCCAGTCATTTTGGTGAAGCTTGAGCTGGCGTAACCGGGACTCGGACAGGACTGCCCGTGCGTCTCTGAGGGCACTGTCCATGTTGGATTCGCTCTGTTTTGTCTTGTCGATGCGGCTGAGGATGTCTTTTCGCGTGGCGTGCTGTCGTGATTTTTCGTCATCGTCGAGTTCGGGAATGCCGTCGAAGGTGAGGGCAATTTTGTCTTCGGAACTCATCTTTTCTACGCGATGGTCGTTTTTGCAACCCTGCAGTCCGAACAGAAGACTTGTGGCCATGAAGACGCAGGTCACGCGAGTACGGTGCATGGAATTACCATTTGTGAGGGCCTCGGCTGGAGGGATGGGGGCAGAGGAGGGATTCGTCGATTTCGATGCTGTCCTCGTCATCTTCGGGGAAGTTCGGATGGGGGCGGGAGGGAGATGCGTGTTTCGGACCGGCCGTGGGGCCCGGATTTTGGGGCTTGGGTTGGGACGGGGGAGTGAAGGATACGTGCGAACCGAAATTTGGGCCTGAAGATGGCGGTGTGGCCGGAGATTTGGACAGGGCGTGGAGGGAGGCATGAATCAGGGATTTGTTGGAGATGAGGGTGGGGGAATCGTCCAGATCGTCGTCCTCATCGTCGTAAAGCGAGGGATCCATGGGGGGAACGGAGGTGTTTTTGAGAATTTCGTCGGTGATGATGGGACACTCCGACATGGTTTTGGAGTCATCCTCGGAGAAGCGTTCGTCCTGTGATTTTTCGGTCTGGGATGGGGGGGCAGGCGGGGCGGTGAAGAGAAGCTCGGCCTGGGGGAGGATGTCATCGGAGGGGGCGTGGGTTCCTGGGGCAGGGATCTTTTTGAGGGCGTCCGAGGCGGCCTGTTTCACGACCGACTGGGGTGGGGAGGAAATAATTTTTGTCTCGTCGGAATCCGGGGTGTCGATGGCGGGCGCCGGCGTGTCGAGATGGGCGCGTCCTGCGCTGCCGATAGGTTTGGGCATGGCTCTGGATGGGGAACGGACCTCGATGACCTCCTTGACCTCGGCGGTTTTCCCGGCGGGTTTGCTGGGGTGGGGGGGGGGGGGCGGGGGGGGGGGCGGGGGGGGGGTGGGGCTGCAGGGGGGTGGCCACGGGGATCGGGGCCATCATGCGAATGCTGGGCTTGGCGGTGGCTTCCATCATGGGCATGGAGGGATGCGGGACGGCGACCGGGGTTATATTGACGGGCACCGCGCGCACGGCCCCGAGGGACGGGGCGGGATGCATCATGCCGGGCGTCATGGGGGGGGCGATTTTTGCGGCATCGTCGGCATCCTCCACGGCCACGCAGACGACCGTGACGTTGTCCTTGCCGCCCGCCTTGAGTGCCAGTCCGATGAGTTCGGTGCAGGCATCCGGCAGGGTTGGCGCTTTGGTGATTGTCTGACAGATCAGGTTGTCCGGCACGAGATCGCTCAGTCCATCCGAACACATCATGTAGATATCCCCGGTCTCGCGGGGGACTTCCTGAACGTCCACCTCCACTTCGTCCTTGAGGCCGATGGCTCTCAGAATGACATTTTTGTTTGCGAAGTTAGGCGCGTCCTCGGGTTTGAGTTCGCCCTTGTCGATGAGGTGGTTGAGCAACGAGTGATCGCGGCTCATCTGTTTGATTTCGCCCTTTCTGACGCGGTAGATTCTGGAATCGCCGACATGCGCCAGGACGAGGTTGTTGGGCGCGTTGTAGATTGCGGTGACGGTGGTGCCCATGCCTTCCATCGAACGGTCTTTGCATGACTGGATGAAGACGCGCTCGTTGGCGTACATGATGGCGTTGGCCAGGAGATTGGCCTCATAGCTTAGGTTTGGCTTAATCGGGAAGGACAGTTTGAAACCGGGCTGCCGGGCGGTTTCGCAGATATACTGCGCGATATGGCTGACACACATGGTCGAGGCGACCTGCCCGGAAGCATGTCCTCCCATGCCGTCGGCGAGGACGTACAGACCGGCGCTCTGCACGATGGCGTAGTTGTCCTCGTTGTTTGTTCTTTTCAGTCCGACGTCTGTTTTTGCAGCAGAAGCCAATCGCGATGCCATGAGATACTCCGCGTGGAACCGGCTCGGGAAGGAGCTCCGGAATCGGTTGTTGAGAGGGAAAGGGTGTCCTGAAAAAATGGAAATGCCGCGATCCTAAGATGTGGCGAGGCTATGGGATAGAAACCTCGACGGTGTATTCGGATTTATACGCTTCACAGAAGATTTCCAGGTAGTAGTGGCCCGGGATGGCGTCAAAGATCTGAATGTTGCGGCTTCCTGGTTTGAAGGGCAGTCGGTACATTTCCTCTCCGGTGGGTTTCCGGATGACGACGGTACCTCCGGCGGCGGGCTCGTCAAAGGCGAAGGTGACGGCGATTTTTCCCTCGCCCGGAACGGTGAAGTATTTCCAGTCGGTTTTGTCCCCGTCGAGGCAGGAGACGTAATCCAGCACGAGGTCGTTAATTTTGATTTCGATGGCACCAAGTCGGTCTTTGTCGGTACTCGAATTGGTTTCCGGCCCGAGCGTCTCGCATCCCGCGCCGAGAAGGAGCGCGGCGAACACCCCTGCGGCGGCAATCGTTCCCTTAACCCATTTCATTTTTACTTCCTATTCACACGAATGCATGCCCGTGACCGGCACGATATGAGAAACTCAAGCGGCTTGAGTAGACACTTGTAAACAAATCATACAATTTGTTGGTGTTTGAGGTCAAGTGTAATGCCCGGCGGCGTTGTGGCTTGACATGAGATGGGTGGGGCAAAAGCCGCTTGCATAGAAAGGGGGATTTGTCCTATGCTGTCGCGAAGCGTGATGAATACGCAGTGAATCACGAATCGTTACAGAGCCAGCATTGGAAGTGCCAGCATTGGAAGTGATCCGTGCTGCAAGGATGCTATTTGAGGGGGCATGATGCTTCCCGTTTGGTTTGAGGGCAAGATTCTGGTGTGAGAGGGGTTGTTTGGACGCTGTCGTTGGTATGTGGGAAGTGCCGCCGGGCGTTTCGCGTGTGATAGCCATGCATTCGACGGTTGTTTCAAACGGCAGGGTCTGACGCGGAAGAAGTGGAGATGAGGGAGGTGTTGTAAATGATGGTACTGGATGACAATCAGAAACCCGGGGCGTGTTTGAAGGTCGTCGGCGTGGGTGGCGGCGGCGGCAACGCCATCTCCTTTATGATCGAGTCGGGTATAGACGGGGTTCAGTTTATCGCGGCCAACACCGATCGTCAGGCTCTGGCGGGGAATCTGGCGGAGGTTCAGATTCAGCTTGGTGCGCAGAGAACACAGGGGCTTGGAGCGGGGTCTAATCCCACGGTGGGGCAGGAGGCGGCTCAGGAATCTAGCAATGACATCAAGGAGCAGCTCAAAGGGGCGGACATGGTGTTCGTGACCGCGGGAATGGGTGGTGGAACGGGAACTGGTGCTGCGCCTGTGATAGCGGGGATTGCCCGTCAGAACGGAGCGCTGACGGTGGGAATTGTGACGAAACCGTTCAAGTTTGAGGGTGGCCGTCGTCGCCGGTACGCCGAGGAAGGGATAGAGAATCTCCGTCGCAATGTGGACACACTGATCACCATCCCCAACGAACGCCTTTTGACGGTAGCCGGAGAGCAGACCTCTTTTGTGGATGCCTTCAAGCTGTCCAACAGCGTGCTTTGCAATGCCGTCCGTTCCATCAGCGAGCTCATCACCAGGCATGGACTTGTGAATACGGACTTTGCCGATGTCAAGACGGTGATGAATAAGCAGGGGTTTGCGCTGATGGGGACCGGGGTTGCGGAAGGGGAGAGCCGGGCGGTCGATGCGGCCGAACAGGCCATCAGTTCGCCGTTGCTGGACGATATCACCATAGATGGTGCGTCGAGCATACTCATCAACATTACTGGGCCCAGCACGATGTCGATGAAGGAAATCAGCGAAGCGGTCAGCCTCATAGAGGAGGCGGCGTCGGAGGATGCGCTGATCATCTGGGGGCAGGTGATCAATGACGAGTCGGAGGCGGTGAAGATCACGATTATTGCGACGGGTTTTGATCGCGGTGAGGAGGATGCCGGGGTTCAGCCTTCGGCAGGGGCCCGGTCGGTTCCTGGGCAGAGCAGCGGGGTGTATTCCCGGGCGGTGACGGATTCGAGCGGGATGTATCCTCGGACGGCGGGGGATTCCGGGCGTGTCTATTCGGATGTGGCGCGAGGCCCCTATCAGGACACGTTGAGCAGCGGATCCTTTCCTCCGGCGGACATTGCGAGCAAGCTTCAGGAATATGATGCACAGATGGACAGCGTCTATGCGCCCTCGCCGCGGTCCTCATCCTATGCCCCGGCTCCGGACGCCTCGCCGGTGCCGTCACAGCCCGTCTCGCAGGCGCCGGATATTTTTGCTCCGGTATCGAGTGCGGAACCGGTTCCCCGTCCCTCGTCGGCTCCGCGCCAGAATGATGTGGATTCCGACAGCGGTGATCAGGTGGGGAGCGATAAGCCCGCGTATTTGCGCCGTGGTTCCGCGAAGCGGAATTTTCTGGATTTCTAGTCAAAGGCGCGCATGGATTTGGGCCCTTGGGGGATGCGCGATTTTTTGATGGCGGCGTATAGGGTCCGGAGTCTGGATGTGCAGGGACTGATTTTTTGAGAAGGGAGGGACATTGAACGAGCTCGAAGGATTCTGTGTGGTGCTTGTGGAACCGCAGAACCCGATAAATCTTGGCACGGTGATTCGTGCGATGAAGAATATGGGGATGGGGCGGTTGCGGCTTGTGAATCCCGCGGCGATGGATTTGGACAGGACGCAGATATCGGCGCACCGTACGGAAGACATCGTGGCGTGCATGGAGGTGTACGGGACGCTGGACGAGGCGTTGTCGGACATGCATGTGACGTATGGGTTTAGCGCGCGTCATCGGACCCGGGCGTGGGCGTCTCTGGAAATGGAGGATGCGGTGGGACGGGCGCTTGGTGAGATTCGTGACGGGTTGAATGTGGCGCTTGTGTTTGGGCGGGAGCAGTCTGGTTTGACGAATGACGAGCTGGCGCGATGTCAGTATCGGGTTCACATCAGGACGAGTGACTACACGAGTCTGAATCTGGCGCAGGCCGTGCTTCTGGCGTCGTATTCGGCGTTTCGTCAGGCGGGGCTTGGGAGTATGGCGTCGCAGGAGAATTATATGAAGGGGACGCGTCCGGCGACCCAGGAAGAGCAGACCCGGCTTCTCAAGCGCATTCACGAGACGATGATCGAGGTGGGATTTTACAAGGCGGCGACGAAGAGTACGGCGATGCACAGGGTGCATAACATCCTGACGCGGGCTTCGCTTCATGACGACGAGGTCCGGCTTCTTCTCGGGATGTTTTCGGAGGTCCTGAATTATGCTCGGCTGGTGGACCGGGGGGTGCGCCCTGAGAAGATACGTCCGGTGGATGAATTTCTGGACGGTGTGCGGGATGATGTGGAGAGATGAGGTGGAATAGGGTGAAATCGCGTTGAGGTTTTCTGCTCAAGATGATAGCCTGCTGTGCCGTTGTTTTATGACGGTTTGGAGTGTCAGAGGAAAGAGATGAGGAAGTGTCCAAATTGTAAGAAAGCGGTACCGGTGGGGGCGCGTCGCTGTGTTCATTGTCGAGCGTTGGTCGGCGAGGCGTCGGTGGAGGCGGATAACTCATCGACGCGCATGGGATTTGGCGGTTCTCGGGATTCGTATTCCGGCGAGTCCAAGGGGAACAACATGACGTCTCTGGGGCTTCCGGGGACGGGAGGTCTGTCTCGTGGTCTTGAGGACTCGTCGATGCGGTGTCAGCTTGGCGCGGCGTTTGATGCGGCACCGCATCAGACGATGATCGGTCTTGGTCCGATTGAATCGGGTACCTCACGGGGAGAGGTGGGGCGCAGTCCGAAGCGTCAGAGTTTTTCTCAGACGACGATAGCGGGCATGCCGGGGATTGCGTTTGACGCGTTGTCGCAGGCGGGGGAAGGGGCCCGGACGGGGGATTCGGGGATGGTGCACATGCGGACGACGCCGGCGCGCGGCATGGCGTCGGTGTCGTCTGCGGGAGGTGGAAATCCCCGTCCTGTGACGCCAGCCGTGGCCGTCAAGCCGGTTCCAGCGCCGGATTCCGGGAAGCCCGTGGCGGGAGAGCCGGAGGATATCTTTTTTTGTCTTCCCGGGGTGGCCCCCAAACCGTCGTCATTGCTTGACGAGGAGTTTGTCGATCTGACGTCGAAGCTTTTTGGGGATGATTTTGCCGTCGATGCCAAAGAAGCTGAGGAGGATGGATGGGATTTTGATGTTCCGTCGGAGCCGGTTTCGACATCGGTGTCACCGGAGGTTTCGGCTGTTCCGGTGTCATCGCCGGAGGTTTCGCCGGAGCCGGTTGCGCCTGTGGCACCGACCTCGGAGGTGGCGGCGCCCGTTCAGTCCGAACCATCACAGCCACAGCCTGAAGTTCAGGATTCCCGGTTATCGGTGGAACCGTCGGAGGAATCGTCGTTGCCAGCCACATCTGTGGCCTCCCGGGATGTTGCCCGGGGTGGGGGGCATGTCATGGATAAAGGTATGGTGATTGGTGCGGTGGTTTCGATGGCCGTATTTTTAGTCTGGATCGTGAAGACGGGGATTGATGCGGGGATTGCGGAACAGAAGTTTTGTGTGATCGCGGCGATACTCTGTATCGTTCTGGACGCGTCGTGTCTCGTGTTTCGGCGTCATCTGGGCGGCCTTGCGTCGGCCGGTCTGTTCGGCGGGGGGATTTTCTGTGTGGTGGGCGCGATGGCCTTGAGTGGTTCGGGGATATTGAACATCGGGCTTCTCATGGTGGGGCTTTTGCTCCAGGTTGTCAGCGCGGTTCTTTGTGTTTTCAGGAAATAGAACGCGGTTTTCATGGCGTTGGGCCATGAAGCTAGCCGGTCAGGGAGGCACCGGGGTGTCTCTTGGCCGGTGTTTTTTTTGCCTTCCGGATGGGGGGGGCGTGGAGAGCGGCGTCATTGGATCTTTGTGAAGTGAGAAAAGATCGCGTTTTTGTCCGGTGGGTGATGACGGGGCTCGGGCTTATTTTGTCGGGGATGTCGTTTGTGGCGACCGCGTCTGGTCAGACGGTTGGGGGCGCTTCGGGGGCGGTCGAAACGCGGACGATGACGGCGGAGCTTCCTGCGTCCCGTCCGGGGCGCGTGATTGAGCTTCATTATAACGATGCGGAGATGCGCCGCTGTGTCGACGTGTATCAGGTCGAGGCGTCCCGCAGGGAGATACGTGCGGGGGAGCCTGTTTCGTTTCGGGTTCGGATTCAGCGTCGGTGTAACGGCAAGTCGCTCAGGGCGCCGGTGCCACAGACGTCCGTGTTTTCGGTGCGGGCGACGGGGGGGAAGAAGTCTTCGTCGGACGGCACGGAGTCGATAGCGCCCGGCGCCCCGAGTTTTGCGTTTACCCATGTATTCAAATCGCCTGGCACCTATCAGGTTACCGTTCAGAATCGTCTGGACGAGGTGGAGGTGCATACGGTGAGTTTTGTTCTGGAAGTCGTTCATGGTGCTGAGTCGGAAAACGCCCGCTAACGCGGCCTCCGGCCAGGCGCGCACGGAACCCCGTGATTATGCGGGATCGTTTCGCGCGCTGGCCGTGTTTATTTCGGTCGTGTTTGCGATGTTGTTGCTGCGTTTTTGGTATCTTCAGGTTATCGAGGGGGAACATTACCGGCAGCTGGCGTTTAATAATTTTATCAAACGTCGTGTGGTTCAGGCGGAGCGGGGGCAAATTTTTGATGTGCGAGGCCGCGCGGTGGCGACGAATCATCCGTCGTATGACGTCGTGCTGACGCCGGCTTTTTTTACGTCATCGAAGGAGCCGGAGTCGGAGTTTGTCGCCCGCATGTCCCATCTTGCGACGAGCCTTGCCATGACGGATGCGGAACGCGATGCACTTGCGGAAAGGATTCGCAAGACGCCTCGCGCCGAACGGTTTGCTCCGATTCCGGTCAAATCCGGGATTACGCGGGACCAGGTGGCGCGGGTCGAGACGAACGGGCTTGAGTTTCATGGCGTCGAGGTGGTGGCGGCGAGCCGTCGGTATTATCCGTACAACGAGCTGGCGTCCCATGTCATCGGATACGTCAACCAGATCAACGACGAGGAGTTGCAGAAGCTCAAGGTGTATGGGTACCGGATGGGGGATGTGACGGGCCGCATGGGGATAGAGCGGGCTTATGAGCCGATGTTGCGCGGGGCGAACGGTCTGACGGCGAGTGTGGTCAATGCCAGTGGTGTGCCTCAGACGGATCCGGAGTCTCAGGCGCTGATGCGGGACTGGAAGGACATCGAGCCGATTTCGGGCAAGAACATTTATCTGACGATCGACATGGACCTTCAGCGGATTCTCAAGGAGGCGTTGCGCGACTATCCCTCTGGGGCGATTGTGGCGGTCGATCCGTCGACGGGCCGGATACTCGGGATGGCTTCGGCCCCGACGTTCAATCCGAACAGTTGGTCTGGGCGTCTGAGTCGTGACGAGCATATCGATGCCGACACGAACCCCTACAAACCGATGCTCGACAAGACGATGCTGTCATTTTTTCCGGGTTCGATTTACAAGGTCGTGACGGCGGCGGCGGCGCTTGAGGAGGGTCTGATGTTGCCCCAGGACACGCTCAACTGTCCTGGATATTATGAATACGGCAAACAGCGCCGCCGGTTTCACTGCTGGAAACATTCGGGACACGGGGCCGTGTCGATCGTCGAGGCCATTGCGTCGAGCTGTGACGTGTATTTTTACAAGGTTGGCGAAAAGCTCGGGATCAACACGCTGGCGGATTATGCACGCATGTTTGGTCTTGGCGAGCGCACGGGTATCGGGATCAACAATGAGTCGCCCGGGGTTGTGCCGACCCGGGAATGGCACAACAAACGCTCGAAGGAAGGGTTTCAGGGGGGATTTACGCTTTCGACGGCCATTGGCCAGGGCGACGTGCGCACGACCCCGCTTCAGATGGCGATGCTGTATGCGGCGCTGGCCAATGGCGGAACGCTGTATTACCCGCAGGTGATCGATCGCATCGAGACGGCCGACGGGACGCCGGTTTTTACGTATCCCAGCCGGGCTCATCCGAAGCTCCGGTTCAAAGCCGAGACGTTGGCCTCGATACGTTCTGGTCTTGACATGGTTGTGAACAGCGAGATTGGGACGGCGTTCAATTATCGTCTGTCGAATCTGAGTGTGGCGGGCAAGACGGGGTCGGCGCAGGTTATCTCCAAGCGCGTCTCGAGCGCGTCGGTGGAGTATAAGTATCGCGATCACGCCTGGTTTGCGGCCTTTGCGCCCATCGACAGTCCACGGATAGCGCTTGTGGTCTTTTTGGAGCACGGCGGATCGGGTTCGGCCAATGCGGCTCCTGTAGCGATGGAAGTACTCGACCGGTATTTCCGCGAAATCGACACATCCCCATGAAGGCGGTGCGAACCGTGTTTACATTCTCCTTGAGGTCACGATGAAACTCCTCAAAACACGTCCCATCAGGACGCTATTTTCCTCGATCGACTGGGTTCTGTTTTTTCTCGTCCTGTCGATCATCGGCATCGGGGTGTTCAATCTGGCGAGTATCGCCAACATTTTGCCCAAGCCGCTTCATAACACGCAGATTTTGTGGTTTGCGCTTGGTTTTTTGTTTTTCGTGATTCCCTGTGCCTCGATTGACTATCGCAACTATTCGCGATTTGGTCATGTCATCTATGGCGGTGGAATTGTTCTTCTGGTGGCGGTGCTTCTTTTTGGGACGGATTTCAACAATTCGCGTCGCTGGATAAACCTGGGTCTTTTTCACATGCAGCCGTCGGAGCTGATGAAAGTTGCGCTTGTGATATTTGTGGCCAAATACCTCTCGGATCGGGAGCATCGTCAGAACAACGGCCTGAAGGAGTTGCTGCCTCTGTTTGGGGCGATTCTGCTTCCCATGGCGCTCATTTTCATGGAGCCCGATCTTGGCACGGCGCTTCTTTTGGCCTTGATTTCCGGGGTCATGATTCTGTTTGAGGGGGTGAAGCGGAGGACGCTGGCCGTCATCGTGGCCGTGCTGATCGCGAGCGCGCCGGCGGCGTGGTTTGTCATGCACGACTATCAGCGTTCGCGGGTGCTGACGTTTCTCCAGATCGAGGACGATCCGTATGGGAGCGACTGGCAGGTGAAGAACTCGGTCATTGCGGTGGGATCCGGCGGCCTGACGGGGCGCGGTTATGGTCAGAGCACGCAGGTGCAGAAAGGCTTTGTGCCCGAGCCCGAAAACGACTTTGCGCTGGCGAACTGGGCCGAGGAATACGGTTTTGTGGGGGTGTTTGCGCTTCTGGCGCTCTATTTTATGTTGCTGATGTGGGCGCTTCACATAGCCTCGACGGCACGGGATCGTTTTGGGATGCATCTTGCGGTGGGTGTGGCGGCGATTTTTTTCTGGCAAATCGTGGTGAACACGGCGATGGTGGTGCGCTGGGCTCCGGTCGTCGGGATCACGCTTCCGCTGATATCGTATGGGGGTTCGAGCGTTCTGTGCATGATGATCAGCACGGGGATATTGATGAATGTGTCGATTCGTCGTCACATGTTGACGAACCGTACGTGAAGATTTTTTTGTGTGGGCACGGGCTATCCGCCGTCCGGCGGATACGCCCGTTTCGCGCGGCTATCTGCCTGTGGCAGATACGCCGCGCATTTTTTTGTGTGTGGGCGTCACGGGGAAGGCGGCGCGTATCCGCGAGCGGATAGCGCCGCGCGCGGTGCGTGTCCGCCCTTTGGGCGGAGAGCCCGCGCCCATGCGAAAAAAAATGATACATAATTCGTGAAAAGACGGGATTTCGAGTGTTTTGCACGGCAAGTCTGGGTATGTTAGAAAGCGCGATGAAACGGACCCCATATTCCTTGGAGGGAGCCATGAAGAAGAGCATGCGTAAGGTAGGGTTTGCGCTGATTTGCGTGAGTTTTTCGATAAGCGGGGCGTGCACGCTGACGGAGGCGGAGGATCTTGGCGAGCGGTGTCTTGGGACGAGCGGTCATCCGGATTACGTCCAGATGGGGGCGGAATCGGTGTGCAGTGCGGGGGACGGGTGTTTTGCGACGACGTTTGAGACGGGGGTATGTCCGTATGAACATGGGAAGTGTTATCGCGACAGCGGATCGCGTTATTATTGTATGAAAGCGTGTCCGAGGGGGCAGGTGGCGTGTGACGGTGCGTGTGTGGATCCGCAGACGAGTACGGCGTACTGCGGGGCGGAGGACACCTGTGAGGGGGCTGGGTGTTGCCTGGGGTACACGGTGTGCAGTGCGATAGAGGCGTGTGTGGGCGGGAAGTGTCAGCAGACGGCGTGTGAGGGGGTGTCGACGAGGTGTGTGGACGGGGTGGTGTATGGGTGTTCGGATGGCGCTTGGAAAGTCCTTCAGATGTGTGTGTATGGGTGCAGCGAGGACGAAACCGGGTGTGAAGGGGAGAGGCCTTGTCAGTATCAGGGGTCGGTTCTGGCGCATGGGGTGTATGCGTGCAGTGCGGACAGGAAGCGCGTGCTGGAGTGTTCGGACGGCGCGATGGTTCAGGCGCAGAACTGTGTGTCGGGGACTTCGTGTGAGTCTGGGGAATGCGTGACGCCTGTGTACATGGGGTGTGAATGGAATGGCACGGAGGTGCCGCACAACGGGGCGGTGTGTGAAGGCAATTCGGTCCGGACGTGTTATGATGGTTTTCTGGACATGCTTGGGTGTACGCAGGACGGTCTGACGGAGTGTCGGGACGGCGTGTGTCAGGCGCCCCTGCTTTGCAGGAACATGGGCGTGACGTATGCGTCTGGTGAGACGTGGTGCCGTGACGCGGATATATTGGTCGAATGCCGTGAGGGTAATATCGTCGAGGTGTCGTGTGGTCCGGACGGCGTTTGTGATTCGGATCCGGTGGCGGCGTGTGTTCCGTCGTATCGTTCGATACGGTCGCTTCGGCGGGATTATGAGGTGCTGATATCCAAGGCGTCCTGCGGAACGACCGACGCGCTGACGGTGCGAGCGGATGTCGTGGTGGAGGGGGTGGTGACGGCGCTTCGGAGCAATGCCGGCTTTGTGATGCAGGCGTTGTCCGGGGAAGCGGCGTATTCTGGTCTCGTGGTATTCTGCAAGGCGGGAAGCTGTCTGAAGTATGCCGACAAGACGTCCGTTCAGGTGGGGGATCGGGTCCGTGTGACGGCGGACGGCGTGAACGGGTATTACTGTCAGATGCAGATTCAGGCGCTGGACAAGGCGCTTGTGATAGAAAAGACGGGGACAGGTACAGTGGAGCCGGTCGTTCTGTCCGGGGTGGAGATTGACGATCCCGGGACGGAATTTGAGGCGGATCATCCCTATAACGGCGTGCTGGTGAACGTTCCCGTGGTGACGGCGGATGAAGCCCGGACGACGAACCCGAAGGGATGGGGGGTGACGGATGCCGATGGGACGCCGTTTTTGGTGTCGGATTTGTTCCGGACCTCGAACCTCGAGTTGGACAAAAACTATTCGGTGACCGGTATTGTGGTGTGGACGTTTGGCCAGCCGGGTCTTGCCGTGCGTCAGGGAATGGCGTCGGACGTCGTGGAGGTGCCGGACTGCGGTGTGGGTGAGACGTCGTCGAAGTGTCTCAAACGGCATGGCGTCGACTTTGTGGTGACGTGCAGGGACGGGGTGCGCGATGTGGCGCAGGATGTCAACTGTACGACCAGGGATCAGGTGTGTTCGATGCATCGGGATGGGTCGTCGTCTGAGGAAGTTCCCTACTGTCGCGACCGCGTGACGTGTCTCAGTGCCGGCGGAAACGAGGTGGCGGAAGGGAAGCTGGGGTGTTCTGATGCGTCGACGTTGTCGGAGTGTACTTTCCATGAGTGTCATGGGGAGACGACGTGTGCGCCGTCGGAGTGGACGATGAAGGCGCGATGCGGGGCGGGGAAATGCAATGAAGCCCTGTCGCGGTGTGATGCGCCGGATGTGGAAAAATGCGAGTTTACGTCCCTGGACAGTGCAGGGGCGACGGTACGCGTGGTTGAAACGGAGCTTCTCGGTGCGGACACTCTGAGCGCGTCGGTGTACTGCACGACCGATCCGACGGCCCCCGTCGGCGCATGGCCGTATGTGGTGCGTCTGAACTGGAATGCGGAGTGTGAGGATTGCGGTGCCAGCGTGATCGAGTATGTTTCGGGGCAGGGGAAACTCCCGTCGGCGGACGGGATGTACACGTGTGTGTCGGTGGTGAGTGTGGATGGCGGGGGCTCGTTTGTCTGTCCCAGAACGATGAATGCGCCGACGGTGTTGGGAAATCAGACGGCGGCCGCCACGCAGACGCGTGAGATGGTGCTTGGGCGAGTGATGGAAAACCTCGCGGTATGGACGTTTCAGGATCAAAATCTGGCGGCCGACGGAGGCACCCTGTCCGCCGGGGCTCTGCTGTCTGTGGAGGGGACGACGGCTTCGGTCAGTTATCCCGGAAATGAAAGCGATCTGGCGGTGGCCTGCAAGACCGAATGGAGTACGGATGTGTCGCCGAATTTGGCGAAGGATCCGCACTGGTTTTTGGAGATGGCTACCACGGGATATGAAGAGATAACCGTTCAATTCAGGACGCGTGCGAACAACAGTACACCGGGCAGGATGGCGCTGGCGTATGGCGTGGGGAGTGGCGATTGGGTTTCGGTGGGTACGGATGTCGCGATACCGACGGACAACACCTGGGTGAATTATCCCGAAACGGCGTTGCCCAAAGCCGGCAATCAGTCGCGCGTGCGCATCGGATTTTATCCGTATCAGACGCAGGGGGCGCCGAATATCCGTCTGGACGATATCGTCATTCGCGGAAAAAAAATGTCTGATTGATGGAATGGCGTTGAGAAAAAAAGTCTCGAATGTGGATATTGTGTCCACACATGTGGTATATGTAAGACTGAAAATGACGTTTCGTTCTGCACGGTGTGCGGAACGAAACATTTTTTTTATTGATATAAGAGAGGCAATCATGAAGAAATTTGGCGTAGCGTTATTGGTGGCTATGTTGGGGGCGGGTTTGGTGTCGTCGTGTAGCGATGACAGTTCAAAGGCGAAACTCGGCGAACGCTGTTCGGAGGCATCGGATTGTGACAGCGGTCATTGTGACGAGGCTTCAAATCGTTGTGCGATGGGCACGAAGAATCCGGTTGGCGGAGAATGTGGTATCAACGCGGATTGTGAGAGCAACCGATGTGATGGCACCACCAAGCTGTGTGTGGATGCGTCGACGGATGATAAAAAGCCCGTGGGCGGTGCGTGCAAAGTGGACTCCGACTGTCAGAGCAACAAGTGCGATGCCGACACCAAGAAATGCGTGGATTCCTCATCGACCGGTGACAAAAAAGCCGACGGTGAGGCGTGTACGGCTGATGCGGAATGTCAGAGCAACACGTGTGATGCCGACACCAAGAAGTGCATCACGCCGGAATCCCCGAAACTGCCTGTAGATGGCTCCGTATGTGAGGCTTCTTTTGAAGATTCGTGCATCGACAACCATGCCGTGACGTGTGGTAGCGATGAAGACGACGGCGAAGGCAGTGCCGAACTCGTGTACAGTGTGAAGGCCTGCGATGCCGGCAGTCAGTGCGTCGTCGATGGAGGGACGGCCAAGTGCCTCGAAAAATGCGACACGCTTGATGAGACCAAGCGTGCGTGCGACGGGGATTCCGGTGCGGATGGCGAAACGCTCAAAGCGAGTTTTGAGTTGACGTGTAAGGCGTTTGGCGAAGCCAAACTTTGGTCGGTGACAAAGACCGTTCAGTGTGCGCAGACGTGTGTTGTCGATTCCGGGTTGTGTGAAGAAGAAGAGCCTGCGGTGGAACGCAAGGAGGATGGTGCCGAATGCACGACCGATGACGAGTGCAAGAGCTTGCGTTGTGCGGAAAACGAGGAATCCAAACTCGTGTGTACGCCGAAACTTGCGCTTGACGTGGCGTGTACGGACTCATCGGATTGTGATTCCGGGCGTTGTGCGCGGGAAAGCCTTGAGGCGACCGAGGGCGTTTGCAAGGCAAAAATCAACCTTGGTGAAGCGGATGTCTGCCTTGAAAATACCGACTGCAATTCCGACAACTGCATTCTGGTCGGCGAACAGAAACTGTGCAAGGCTCTTGGTCTCAAAGCCGACGGCGAAGGATGTTCGGCCGGTGGGGAATGCGGTTCCGGATTCTGCAATGTCGACAGCCTCTGCGCCGTCGAGATCAAACCCGCCGTTCATTTCTGCAAGAGTGCGGCAGATTGTACCGAAGAAGGCCAGGTCTGCGGAGCAGAGTACACATGCGTCGCCTCGGCCAAAAAAGGCATTTCGGAGGAATGTGTCGCCGACGATGAATGTGCCGACGGGCTCAAATGTGGCAAGTCGGGCAAATGCGATCACAAGGCTATCGTCGATAACGCTGGCGACTGTGCGTCCGTGTCGACGACCTGTGACGGTCAGGTGCTCGTGACGTGCGACGAGGATCCCTGGGGAACGGTCGATGAGGACGACAACGTCAAACTCGTCTATTCGACGAAAGCCTGTCCGAAGAGCGATCAGGTATGCCACACTGTCGAAGGCAAAGCGTCGTGTTACGCGCTTTGCGAGACCTTGGGTGGAACCAAAACCCTTTGCGAGGAAGAGGGATCGGACAATTACTACATCTACACGTGTACTGAAGTCGACGGGCTCAAAGTCTATGTGCCCGGTGCAAGTCAGGCGTGCAGTGGCAGTGCCACGTGTTCTGGCGGGATATGCCTGTAGTTTGGATATGCAGGACACCTGGAGACGGCATATTTTTGGTGCCGTTTCCAGGTGTGGCATGATAGGAGACGGGCCTGCATAGGGCACGGTCTCGGCATGGTATGCCGGCAGCCTGTGAGGTTGCTGGCTTTCTTTTATTTTGGGTGTCACGATGGGGTGGCCTGGAGAGGGCTCCAGAGAATATGGGAGTGGAATCAGAACGATGAAGTCCTTGCGAATCTTGGGATGTGTGGTTGCCGTTCTGTACATGGGATGCACGGATGGTTCTGGAGGGGCGTTGGAGTCTTGTGACGACACGCGTTTGTGCGGATCGGACTCGGTGTGTGTCAACCGCGTCTGTCTTCCACGGTGCACGGAAAATTCCTGTTCCGAGGGTCAGGTTTGCGGTCATGACGGTCTTTGTACTCTTGCCTGTGGCGACACCCATCCGTGCGCGGATAACGCGATATGTGTCGAGGGATTGTGCGAACCCCGGTGTTCGGACGCCAATCCCTGTGTGGAAGGCAGGGTGTGTGGCGCGGAGGGGCGATGCGTGGAACCGTGTACGTCGTCGGGGTGTCCGGATGGGCAGATTTGCAGTGAATCGGGCGTGTGTTTCGACAGGTGTACCTCCAAAAACGACTGCGCTTCCGGGGAGGTTTGTGAAGTCAATACTGGCAAATGTATCGCCGAATGTACGATCGATTCCTGTGCCGACGGTCAGGTCTGTGGGGATGACGGGCTGTGTGTGGTGGGAGAATGCTCGCAACGCGTCGCCTGTCCGAACGGGCTTATTTGTACTGATGATCATGTCTGCGTCCGCGAAAGTGAATGCTATTTTGCGCGCCACTGTGAAGAAGGTTCGTATGGATACGAAAAATGTCTTGCGGGCAACAAATGGTGTCCGGAGGGCAAACAGTGTAACGCGCTCAATAAATGTATAGATTCCTCCACGGCTGACGGCCTTGGCCTTGGCGAACCTTGTGACGAAACTCATCTTTGCGCGTCAGATTTAGCTTGTATCAAAGGATACTGTAAAGAAGGTTCCTATAAAATTGATAGAAATTCGTGTACATCGGGTTCATTTCAGAATCGATGTGTCGGCAATATCATCATTGAGTGTGATGAAGATACAGGAACTGTCGCGGTTCAGGACTGCAAGACGAGTTATACCGATTTTACCGTGCCTACGACGGGAATCTTTTATGGAGAAGATTTTTATTGCATGAAACAGCCCGGTGAGAATTACGTCGTTTGTGCACAAAAATGTGAAGAAAAGAATGCCGGTGCCACAAAACATATCTGCGGTTGGGATTTGACGTATACCGATGTCGATTATAGCGATCTGTATGTGTGCAAATCCAACGAGGATGGCGCATTTGGGTATTTCCACGAGGATACCGAGGAATGTGCCTCGACATGTGAATATACAAACGGCTTGTGTGACGGTTAGGGGCGAACAGGGGAAACTGAACATGAAATATTTAAAGTTTGCATTTGTGGCATGTGCGGTATTGGCGACATCGTGCCAGGCGTCGGAGAGTATCAAGGAAGGGGATGCCTGCCGCCAGTCGTCGGAGTGCGGTGACCTCGTTTGTGTCAATCAGGTTTGTGTCGAACGATGCCAGAAGCGTCCATGTGACACGGGCTATACATGCCAGGAGTCCGGCGTATGCGTGGCCAGCGAGCCCGAGTGTACGACGGCGCGTCCGTGTTCCGGCGACCGGGTGTGTGAGCTTGGGAAATGCGTGGATCCCGAGTGTACGACGGCGCGTCCGTGTTCCGGCGACCGGGTGTGTGAGCTTGGGAAATGCGTGG
>CAMCLY010000007.1 GCA_945875805.1 uncultured Myxococcales bacterium
CGGGCGAGCACATAGCGGGCGGCCAAGAGGCCGTATGCGCCTGCGGCGCATAGGCCGATACGCAGGACTTAGTGAGCCGAAGAGACGTTTTTTAACACGTCTCTTGGCGATCAAGTTCGCGCCCAATAAGAAGTGGAACTGTTATCATTCAACCACTCGCCATTCCCCGATTTCCTGTTATAATATGCGTTGCGCCTTGCGCGCCCTTGGCACAGGAGTGACGGTTATGGCGGAGAAACGAAAATACCCCATCGCGGGAACTGATTTTTTTACCAAAATTGTGGATGAACATGGCTATTACATCGATAAGACCGATGTGATTCCGTGGCTTCTTTCGCGCTCGAAACAGGTCGTTCTCTTCACGCGCCCGCGCCGCTTTGGCAAATCGACGATGATGTCGATGTTCAAGGCGTTTTTTGAATATCGAATCGACCGCTCCAATATTGAATCGAATATAGAATATGGTTCCGGGCGTTTGGATTTGGCCGTTTGGCGAAAAGACCGCGCGTATCTATTGAAACTAAAAAGTATATCTTTATCGGAACTTAAAAAATCAAGATAGATAAAGTATATACAGATGTCGATTCAGCCACGGATGATGAGAAATTGCGCATTTGTACACGATTGAAAGCGCTTTTTTGTGAAGCCTTGCAATAGATTGAAGATCGACAATATGTAGAAGGATTTATACAACGCCATCCCGATGTAAAAATTATATATTGTTATGGGTTGGCGTTCTGTCGACGGTGGGTAGAAAACTCGATGAGGGGGGAGGGTGTTCTCCAAACGGGTTTATTCGTACAGGCAGGCGTTATAGTCGGGATTGATTTTCCATCCGCAGAATCCCTCGATGCAAGCGCATTCGCGCGGGAACTGATTGTGGCATGTGATATCGCGTTCGACGGAGGCGGTGGCCTTGTTGTCGATACGGACGGTACCTTTCATTTGTGCGATGGATTTGAGGGCATCGACGGCGTCATTAAGGGTTTCATTTTGTGTATGGTTGTCGATGACGAGCTCAAATTGTCCGTCTTCGATGTTTTTTGGGGGGATGGCGGAGGCGACGACTTCGTTTCCGACGATGAGCAGAATGATTTCCCCTTTTTCGGTCCATTGTCTGAAGGTGTCGACGACAGTGTCGTCGAGTTTTGCCGAGACGATCAGGTCGCCGTTGTCGACGCGCGTGGAGATGGATTTCCAGAGGCGGACTGAGATTCTTTGACGTTTGTCGACGGGCCAGAGCCTGAGGGCGGGCTGTTTGTCGAAAATGACGTCATAAGCCCAGAACCGTTCGATGTCGTCGTCGTCCGAGATGCGAATGTTTTTGATGTCGGAGAGTTGTGTCCATGCGTTTCTGATGTCTTCTTTGGAGAGAATGTCGCCCGCGCGAATGAGTTTTTCGATGAGTTTTCCGGCGCCTTTCATCGTTTTGAGTGTCATGTCTCTGTCTTTGGGCGAGAGGGCTTCGAAGGCGGTTTGGGTATGCAGGTTGGCTTTGGGATGGAGTTTTGCGAATCCGGAGTGATTGAGCCCTTGCAGGGCCTGTTCGACGCGGAGTCTCTGTGCCTGCGAGGCCTGGAATGACAGGGTCCACAGTCCTGCCGAATATCCTCCGATTCGTATGGACTCGGACTCGCTGAGGGTGAGCTGGTCGGCGACGAATTTTTTGATGACGGGAATGTCGGTGGGATCGTCGATGGCGAGGACGATTCGGTGGTCGCAAAAATCGGGTTCAGGCATGGCGCGGCACATGGTGCCGTGGCATCCCGTGACGAGGCAGTCGCTGTCATTGGAACACTGGTTGGCCATGACGGTACGCGTTTTGGCGACCTGGGCCTCGTATTTGGCGAGTTTTTCGTCGTCGTCGTCATGGCATCCGTGGATGGCCAGTGAACCGAGCGCGATGGTGGCGGTCAAGGTGAGATGGCGAGCGATTTTGCGTGCATGGCGATGCAACATGTTTCTCCTGTATACAGAAAGGGCGCGGCATGAAGCCGCGCCCTTTGTATCAACGCGATGGCTTGGAATTAAATTCTTTTTTTGGCTTCTTCGAGTTGTTTTCCAGAGAGTCCGACGGTGCCCTGAAGGACGAGGGTTTTGACGGTGCCGGTCTGTCGTTCGATGCCCTGAACGCTGACGACGCCGTCGGCGTCGATGCAGAACTCGACTTCGATACGGGGTTTTCCTGCGGGCATTTTGGGGATGTCTGACAGGATAAACGTTCCGAGGTTTGCGCATTCGCTGGCTTTTTTGGAATCCCCCTGGACGATGGCGATGCGGACGATGCTCTGGTTATCCTCGGTGGTGGTGAAAATTTTGGAGGCTTTTGTGGGGATGGAGGTATTTCGTTCGATGATGGTGGAGACTTTGTCGCCGGCGGTTTCGACGCCGAGGTTGAGTGGGGTGACGTCGAGTAGGACGACTTCCTCGATGTCGCCGGCGAGGATGCCGGACTGGACGGCGGCGCCGAGAGCGACGGCTTCGTCGGGGTTGACGCCGTGGCTTGCCTTTTCGCCAAAGAAATTTTCGACGAACGCGCGGATGCACGGCATACGGGTCATGCCCCCGACGAGGAGGACTTCGTCGAGGTCTTCGGTGGTGAGTCCGGCTTCGGTGAGGGCATCCTGGCATGGCGGTGCGAGTTTTTCGACGAGCGGACGGATGAGATCTTCAAGCTGCGTCCTGGTGATGTCGAGCGCCAGGTGGACGGGCCCGGCGGGCCCGATGGCCAAAAACGGCAGGTTTACGCTTGTTTCGGTGAGGGTGGAGAGTTCGCATTTGAGCGATTCTGCGGCCTCTCTCACGCGCTGCAGGGCCATTTTGTCGTGTGTGATGTCGATGCCGGTTTCGTCTTTGAAGGTCTGAATCAGGGTGTTCTGGATGAGATTGTCGAAGTCATTTCCGCCCAGGTGGTTGTTTCCTGCCGTGGCGAGGACCCTGAACGCGCCGGAATTGCATTGCAGGATGGAGACGTCGAACGTTCCGCCTCCCAGGTCGAACACGGCGACGTATCCGGTGGTGCGCTTGGCGAGTCCAAAGGCGAGGGCGGCAAGGGTGGGCTCGTTGACGATGCGCTGGACCTCAAGTCCGGCGAGCTGGCAGGCGTCTCGCGTGGCCTGTCGTTGCGCGTCGTTGAAATAGGCGGGGACGGCAATGACGCATTGAGTGATCGCTTCGGAGCAGTAACTTTCGGCGCATTCCTTGAGTTTGCTGACGATCATGGCGCTGATTTCCTGCGGGCTGTAGCTCGTGTTGTCGATCTGGACCCACGCATCGCCCGTGGCGCTTGGCACGACGTGGTAGGGCAGGTGTTTGGCGAGTTCCACGACATCGTCGTCGTTGGCGCGCCGTCCGATAAGGCGCTTGATGCTGAAAATTGTGCGTTCCGGATTGATCGCAGCCTGTCTTTTTGCGTGGACGCCCACATGCCTCTCGCCTTTTGACGTAAAAGCGACCATGGACGGTGTCGTGCGCTGGCCTTCGCCATTGACGATGACAATGGGGTCGTTGTTTTCGATAATCGAAATACATGAATTCGTCGTACCAAGATCAATCCCAACGATTTTACTCATCTTTGTTATCCCCACTTTAAGCGGCTCAATCTGCTTCCGGATGTATTGCCGTCAAAAAAAGTCATACGCGAGGCGTGAACAGCCCTGTCCAAGCGGCGAGTTTATCTACCATTTTGGGGAGATAATAAAAAGTTGTAAAAAGCTGTGTGCGCTCCGCTATCCGCTCTTTGAGCGGATACGCGTCGCAGGCCGTCCTATCCGCCTTTGGCGGATACGTCCGGCCTTTTTATTGTCCGAGCCACTCCAGGATTTTGCGCGCCATGTCGAGACTGACGCCTGCGGTTTTGGCGATATTTTCGGGGTTCTGACGGGCGATTTCGCGCGTGCTGCCATATTTTTGCATGAGGCGCGCCTTGCGCTTTGGCCCGATGCCGTCGATATCGTCGAGTTTATTGTGCAGCCGCGCGTCATCGCGTTTTTTTCTGTGAAATCCGATGGCGCGTGCGTGGGTTTCGTCCCGGATATGGGCCATGAGCAGGATTTCGTCGCAGCTCTGGTCCAGGATGAGGGGTTCTGGTTCATCGGGGTAATAGAGGCGTTCCGGGGAATGCTCGACCGTTTTTTGGGCGTAGGAATCGGACTGCACTCTGGCTTTTCCGATGCCCACAATGTCAAAAGCGCCGAGCATTCCCGCGGATTTGACGGCATCGCATACGGCGTGCACCTGTCCGTGTCCGCCGTCGATGAGCAGGAGATCCGGCATTTCGCAGAAACTACGTTCGTAAGGGCGGATGTCGTTTTCGTCGGGGTTTTGGATGAGGTAGCGCAGTCGTCGCGAGAGGACTTCGTTGAGGCTTCCGAAGTCGTCCTGTCCCGAGGTGGTGTTTACTTTGAAGGTTCGGCATCGCGAGGTATCGAGCCTTCCCTCGATAAAGACGACCATGGCGGCGACGATTTGTTCTCCCTGCATGTTTGAGATGTCGTAACACTCGATGCGGTGTGGGTAACGCGTCAGGTGCATGGATTTCTGCACGCGTTCGAGGAGGGCTTCTTCGCTGGTGCGTCTCTGGACGAACTGCTGGTGTGCGTTGGCGTATGCGGTCGCCATGAGTTCGCTTTTGATGCCGCGTTGCGGCATGGTGACGGTGATTTTCCGTTGTGCGAGGTCTCCGAGGGTGGTGGTGAGGAGTTCCGCGACGGGGGCAAACATGGGGTCGATGAGGATTTCTGAGGGGAAGTTCTCGAACGTCTGATAGTGGTGCACCATGATTTGGCAGAGGATGTCTTCGATGGCGCTGAGGTTGTCGCGGGCTTCGTAGGCCTGGAGGTGCTGGAGGCGTCCACCTCTGACGAGCATGACGACGAAGGCGCGGAGCTCCGGGGTGCCGTCGCACGCCCAGAAATCCTGGTTGACGGGAGATTTTTGGACAATTTTCTGGGATTCGCAGACGGTCTCGACAGCCCTGAGTTGGTCTCGATAGCTGGCGGCCTGTTCAAAGGCGAGGGCCTCGGAAGCGTCCATCATGCGTTGGGTCAGGCTTTGTCTGAGGGTGTCGAATTTTCCGGACAAAAAGAGTTCGGCGTCTCGGCAGTGCTGGAGGTATTCCTCGTGGTTGCACTGGAGGACGCATGGGCCTGGACAACGGTGGATTTCGTACTGCAGGCATGGGCGGACGCGGTTTTTGAAGACGGCCTCGCGGCAAGTTCTCAACATGAAGTGCCGGTTGAGGACGGCCAGGGTGGTGCGGCATGCCTGTCCGCTTGGATAGGGTCCAAAATAGTGCGCCCCGTCTTTTCGGCGTCGTCTGACGATTTCGACGCGCGGCCATTCTTCGCGCATGTCGATGCGCAGCTGGGGCATGTCCTTGTCGTCTTTGAGGATGACGTTGAACCTGGGCCTGTAATTTTTGATGAGTCCGGCTTCGAGGATGAGGGCTTCGCGTTCGGTCGTCGTGATGATGACGTCGATGCGTCCGAGGAGATCGCCCAGTTGGGAGACGAAAGCCCGATCGTCGTGTCCCGAAAAATACTGGCTGACGCGTTTATGGAGGTTTTTGGCTTTTCCGACGTAGATGACCTGATCGCGGGTGTCCTTCATGATGTAGACGCCGGGATCGTGGGGTATTTTGGATAGCGCGGCTTCGTGGTCGAATTTGGGGGGAGGATTGGATGACATGGGTGAGGGTGAATCCGGAAAAAGAAGCGGCCGCGTATGAACCGGAGGTTCATAGCGGCCGCGGGGCGGCGTATCCGCCTTTGGGCGGATAGCCGCGCCACAGGCTGAGCAAAGTGCGTGGGTGAGATTACTTTTTTTCGATCCATTCGCGGACGGCCAGAAATTCGGAATCGAGGGCTTGGAGTCTGTATTTGTCGGGGTCCCATGCGACACCGACTTTGAAGGCGGCGAGGGCGAGGGATTCGTCGTGCATCTGGATGGCGTGGTCGAGGAAATCGTATCGAGCGTTTCCGGCTTTGGACCAGAGGAGGTCGAGTTTGTCGACGAGGAGTTTTGCGGTGGCGGCGGCGGAGGGAGGCCATGTGGCGGCGGCGGCGAGGAGTTTGTCGAGTCCGTCTTGTGCGAGGATGAAGGGGATGGCGTCTTTTTGGATTTCCGGGCGCATGGCGGTCATGGAGAGGGCGTAAGTTTTTTTGCCGCTGAGGGCGTCGATGAGGCGGTCGCGCATGTCGTCTTTGTTTTGGATGGGCTGGAAGAGGGTCTGGACGGGATTTTCAGGGATATTGAGTTCGTTCCATCCGAGGAGGGAGAGGAGGACGGCGAAGAGGAGTTCGGGTTCTTGGGCTAGGTTGTCGTTGGCGATTTCGGCGATGAGTGAGGCGTCTTCCCATGAGATGGCGAAGTTTCCGTCGCGCCCGGAGACGGGGTTTGCGCTGAGGGCCCAGACGAAGCGTTCCCAGTCTTCCCGGTCGATGCTGTCGAAGGAGTCGAGGTAGAGCAGGATTTGGGAGATGTAGCTTGGGACGGGATATCCGGAGCGTCTCATGAGGGTGGCGAGGGCGAATTTGGCGAGGTCGCACAAATCGTCGTCGGGCATGATGAGGGTGGCGCAGTAGCAGACTTCGCCGATGAAGCCCTGTGTGGCCATGAGATCGAGCGGGGTGAGTTCGTACCTTGCGGCGAGGGACTCCAGGTGGTCGAGCTGCATGGGGTTGAGGTGCATGGCGAGTCGTTTCTGGGCGATGATTTCGACGCGTTCGCGGCATTCTTCGGGGAGTTCGTCGAGGATGTCGTTAAAGAGGACGCGGTCTTTCTTGTCGGTTGGGATGTAGAACGGCTGATTGCTCTGCGGGTTGAGCCAGTCAATGGGTTTCCATCCGGGGATGTTGAACTCGAAGCCATCGACTTCGAGGGCGTCGGCTTCGATGACGTCGGGTTCTTCGTGGGCGTTGAGATCGACGGTGTTTTGGGCAGCCGTGTGGTTTTTGTACTGATTCATGAGTCCCGAGAGCATGGGGTTGTTGCTGACGATTTGCTGGAACATGGGATTGTTCATGCTTTCAGCGATTTGTTTCTGCATTTCCGGGGTTTTGGCCATCTTGTCAATTTGCCCCAGCAGTTCGGGGTGCTGAAATATCTCGCCGATGAAGGCGAAGGGATTGCTCTTGAACTTTTCGATGCCTCCGAGTTTGTTCATCATGTCGAGGATCATCGATTCCATGTTATTTTCGTCAGCCATATTGTCTCCGAACTAAGGGGTGAACGTTGCCGGAACGTCATTTCCGGGGGTGTGCAGAATGCAGGAAATTCGCACAGAACGGTCGAAATTGCAAGGTTGGCGGAAGGGCGTTTTGTATGCCCGTGGATGTGGTGGTATAGACATGCGGCGTTGGGGGCAATAGGGCCACGTTTGAGAAAGGGTGTAGAGGAACAGTCATGGGCTTGAAAACGGGGATTGTGCTTGGTGTGATATCGATGTTTCTGGGCGGCATGGCGTATGGCGAGGATGGCATTTTGTACAGCTATACGCGCACCGGTGGGTCGGAGTATGCGATCATGCCCGTGAACGGCGAAGTGGGGGACGGCAGTGCGGCATCGTTGTTTGAGGCGCTGAAGCGTCGGAAACTCCCGACGTATGGTTCGACGCGTTATGAGGCGTCACGAAACCGCGTGGTGATTGACAACACCAAGTGTGGGTATGGTTCGGTGATTCTTGCGGAGGTGGGGGAGACGTTTCGCGCGCACGGGGCGCGCGTGCCGCAGGGGGAGTGTGGAGGTCAGGTGTTGCCCGACCCGACGGGGCGTCTGACGCATTTTGTGGCGGTGGTGCCGTTGTGGCGTGCGCTGTCGATGAAAGGGATAACCGAACCTGCCCTTGTCGATGTCGGCGGCACGTACATGGGGGTCGAGGCGTACCGCGCGGCGGTGGCGCGTCGTGACAAGGCGCTGATGCAGGCGGTCGAGGCCGGGCTCAACGATCCGAATGGATTTGTGCGCGCGGGGATGATGCAGGGGATGCTCTTTCAGAAGTTTCCGAATGCCGAAAAGCGCGTGGCCCGCGAACTTGGATCGCGCGAGGAATCGTCGGTGCGCGGGGCGATGGAGGCGTTGCTTGGCGCGCGCGACAAGGGGATTGTGTCGCAGCTGCTGAGCGCGCTAAAGGCGCCAGGCGAGGTGGGGCTTTCTCGCGCACAGATTGCGATTCGAGCTGTGGATTCTGGGGTTCGCGAGGCGGCCGTGCTGATTTTGCTCGGGTCTTCGGAGGATGTGTGGTTTGAGAGGGCGCGCGCGGTGGCGCTCGAATCGGGGGTGCCGTTTTGGGCGCATTTTGCCGAGTTGGTGTCGTCGGCGACGCCGGCACATGCGCGCGTGCTTACCGAAATGATGATGTCGAGCGGTCATGCGTCGGCACTCGCGTCATGGCTTGACGATTCGGATGGCGGGGAGAATGCCCAGGCGGTGGCGGATGCCGCGTGTCGCAGTGAGGATGCCGTGTTGCGTCGGGCCGCGTTTGGCGTGCGTCTGGTGAGTCCCGACAGCGTTGTGGCGTTTGAGGCGCTTGACGGGTTGCGGCGTGAACCTGGCGGTCTTGCGTCGTATGGCGTGCGCGGCATGGCGAGTCCTCACGACTGGATTGCCGCCGAAAGTGCGGCTGCCGTGGAGGATGCCGGCGTTTGTACGATTCTTCCAAAACGCGCGCTTCTGCCCGGTGTGGCGGAACGTTTTGGCGTGGTGTGGCGTGCTCAGGCCTGTGAGTCCGTCCGGCCCGGCGCGGCCGGGCTCAAATCCGATGTATGGCCGAAAGTCCGCACGAATCCTGACGAATTGGTGTCCGTGCTGACGCCGCTGGCGCTGGATGCAAACGCCGCGGTGCGTCGCGATGTGGCCTATGCGACGCGCTGGATCGGGGAGTCGGGGGACAGCCTGCGTTCGGTACTGCTCAAAGACTCGGACGACCTCGTCGTGACTGCGCTCGTCGCCCAGCTCGTCCGTCATCCTTCGGTATCGTTGCCCCTGGTCAAGGAAGTGATTGCCCGTGCCGAACGTTCGCCTCGCGTTGCCGTCCTGGCTTTGTATGCCCTCCCGCGCGTGATGCAGGAAAAAACGGCGCAATCGGTGACGGCATTTGCGGGCAACGAAATGTTTGACGGGGACATGTCGGTCAGGATTGCCGCCATCCGCGCGTTGAGTGAAATCGGGAGCGCATCGCGCGACCCCGTGGTGGTGGACAATGCCGTGACGTCGCTAGCCCTGACGGCCCAGGATGCGTCGCCGGAAATCGCGACCCACACGTTGATGGGGCTGGCGCGGATTCGCGTGGCCTCGGCGCAGGACATTGTCGAGCGTGCAAAAGACGCGCAACCGGAGGTTTATGCGCGGGTGCGCGCGCTGTATCCGTAGGAACGTCGTGTTTTTTTTGGGGAGGGGGAGGTGTCCCCCTGCGCGGCTATTTCGCCCGCTGGGCTCAATACGCCGCGACCCCCTCTTGGGTGAACCCCGGCGTTTTGCGCGCGGGTGCGCGTGCCGTATGGTGTCGTGGAATACAAAGAAGCGCGACGTATGGGCGAAGGGGGAACCCCGAGCCCATAGCCGCGCGAGCGGGCGTATCCGCCGACGGCGGATAGCCCGCGCCCAGACCGGGTAACCATGCGGTGAACGGGCGGCATGAGGGCCAAAAAAAGCCCTG
Organism: uncultured Myxococcales bacterium; assembly: GCA_945875805.1. GTDB lineage: Bacteria > Myxococcota_A > Bradymonadia > UBA4248 > UBA4248 > UBA4248. The sequence goes on from CAMCLY010000007.1 coordinate 9,656, forward strand.
GAGGAACCCCGGGCGAAAGGGCTAGGCGGCCGAATGGTTCGCGCAGGCGATGGAATCCTGAATGGCGCGGACGAGGGCTTCGATATCGTCGAAAGAGACGGCGCCCATGGTGGAGACCTGGAAAATGCGGTCGGCGAGCGGGCCTTTTCCGCCGTAGACGATGAACCCGCGGTCGCGGAGGGCGGCGCGCAGGAGGTCAAAGCTGGTGCCGTCGGGGAGGTTGATGGTCGAAACGGCGTTAGAGAGAACGTGGTCGGGGTGGAAGAGGGTCAGGCCGATGTCTTTGAGGCGTGTTCGGAAGAACTGGGCTTTTTTTGTTTGGTGGGAGAGTCGATTTTGCACGCCTTCTTCGGCGATCATTTTGAGGGCTTCGTGGAGGGCAATAAAGAGATGGACGGCCGGGGTATTGGGGGTCTGGAGTTTGTCGTGGGCGAAGGCGAAGTGCCTTGCGAGACTGAGATAATAGTTCCGCACGGGGTAGTCGGAAAGGTTTTTAAATTCGTCGGTTTTTCCGACGACGAGGGAGAGGCCTGGGGGCATGCAGAGGGCTTTTCCGCTTGAGGTGGACATAAAATCGACGTGTGCGTCGTCGAGATCGAGGGGGTCGGCCATGAACGCGCTGACGGCATCGACGAAGAGTTTTGCGCCATATTTGTGGCACAGATTTCCGACGGCTTTGACGGGCTGCAGTTCGCCGGTACTCGTCTCGTGGTGGACCATGGTGACCCAGTCGTAGGGGTGATTTTGGAGGATATTTTCGACGGTGTCGAGGTCGAGGGGGGAGCCCCATTCCTGCGCATGGAGGGTGGTGTTGGGATTGTAAATTTTGGAAATATCGCCGAGCCGTCTTCCGAACTCGCCAGTGGCGAGGGACAGGACGTGGTGTTGGGGCTGTATGGCGGAGGTGAGGACGGCCTCGTTGGCGGCGGATCCCGAACCGGTGAGGACGACGACGGAGTAGTTTTTATCGGCGAGTCCCATGAGGGTCAGGCAGGTTTGCTGGATGTCGCGCAAGAGCGCCGAAAACTCGCATTCCCGGTGTCCGATTTCGCTTGCGATCATCGTGTCAAGTACGCGTTGGGAGACGTTGACGGGACCCGGACACATCAGTCGATAACGTTTAGCATAATCTTCCATTCCAAAATATCTCCCGGATCTTCAAAAAAATGAGGATGTACGCCAGATGGATTGAGGAAAAACGGCGTATGGAAAACCCTAAGCACGGAACGCGCCTTTTGGCATAAATTGCGCCATGGCGCAAAAAAAACGCATCGAGGGCTTTGCGGGAAGTCCTCGACGTGGGGATTGGACCGAAATGTGGGGGCTGGAGGCGTCATGAGACGGGACGTCTTCATGGCACTAAAAAAGGGGTAATGACACTCCGCCCGCACAAAGTTGGATAAGGGACGCACCTATTTTGGGTTGGTCTCTGGCGACGGGGCGGCCTCTGGCGATTTGGGTTTGCCCCTGTGTCGGATGGCGCGGATGGATAGGGCGATGAGGCCGCCGATACCGACAAAGGAAGCGCCCGTCAGCATGATGAAGTAGGCCGGCTGGTTGAGGTCGCAAATGACGAGGAGCATGATGAGGAATGTGTAGAAATCGCGTTTGGCGATCCAGGCAAATCCTCCGGCGATGAGGTCGGCAGTGCGACGCAGGATGTTTCTGTGTTCCTGGGTTTTGTTGATTTTATTTTCGGATTCAAAGCCCCACTCGAAGTGGTTATGGCTTGCGATGCCCATTTTCAGGAATTCGAGGTAGAACCATCCCACGGCGATGACCATGAGCGTGCAGACGCCGGCCGCGATATAGAAGAAATAGAGGGCACTGTTTTCGCCCATGAACGGGAAATCGTTTCCGATCATATAGAGGCCGTGTCCGAGCCCGAGCATAAACGTGATGTTTGTCACGTCATCGCAAATCGTGTCGAACCACTCGCCTTTGTGGCTTGGGCTCATGCGCATTCGCGCGAGTTCTCCGTCGATGCCGTCGACCATGGAGGAGAGTTGCCAGAGGATGACTGCGGCGACCATGAGCATGTGATCGCCGGTGGCGACGAGGGTGGCGGCCGCGAGCCCGAGGAGAAGGCCAAAAAATGTCACCATGTTGGGGGTGATTTTGGTGTTGGCCAGTCGCTTGCTGATTTGCAGGGAACAGGGGCGGTTGATGAAGTAGGCGACGAGGCCGTCGGATTCCCGTCCGAGGGGTTTTCGCAGGGAACGCGTGAGTTTGTTCTGACCGGTGCGCAGATCGTCGGCGCACATCATGCGGTGGTAGAGGACGTGATCCGGGGCCTGCCAGGTCTCGGCGACATGGCTTTCGATGTCGTCCAGGCCGTGTTCGGACTGGACGATTTTTTGTGCGGTCTGGTGACTGACGAAGTAAATGCCGGTGGGCGTCCCGTCGATAAGGATTCGCACGTCCGCCCCGTCTGGGGGGATGGAGAGGCAGGACGGACTGAGCATGGCGTCCAGGACGCACAGACAGATGCGTTTATCGCCCAGGGATTCGACGATTTGTTCGGCGATTTCGTCGGGACATGAGTCGTAATCCAGCGCCTGGACGGGGGTGTTCAGGCGCGCGAGTGGGCGCATTTCGTAGGTGTGTGACTTGACGAGAAGAATGTCGCTGAATCCGGCGGCCTGAATGCTCAGGCAGGCGCGTTCCAGGAGTGTCAGGCCGCCGACGCGCACGTCGGCAATGTGGGTTTCTCGAATGCCTTCGCATTCATATTGGGGAACGTATAAGAGGCACTTCATAAGGAATGATCTCGACCGCGAAAAAATAGACAAAAAGGGCAGATCGCGTTCCGATCTGTCCGCACCGTCCAAACTAGACGTGATCTCCGTGTTCGGAGGCGTCCTTGGACTCGGAGGAATCCTGAGACTGGAGGGCTTCCTTTTTATGCACTTCGTCGTACTGGCGAATGTAGGATCGGGCGTAGTCAAAGGCGGCTTTCCACTGCATCGCGATGCCGACGAGCATGGCCGCGAAGGCTAGCCAGTGGAGTCCGATGCCGATCCACGGATGGAAATGTTCGACGATGAAGTCGTGATACATGTAGTCCGGACTTGACAAGGCCCAGTCGAGCGGCATGAGGAACAGGGCGTAGAAGATGAAGTTTGAAGCGAGTTTGCCGAGATAACTCGACGGGATGTCAAACCCGAGCTGGGCGGCCGATGCCCGCATGGAGAGCACGGACAAATCGCGGAATCCCCACAGATAAAGGATCCAGATAGGCCAGACGTCTTTGTAGACCGCCGCCGAGATGACAAAAAAGTTGAACATCAGGTCGGCGACGGTGTCCAGGAGCGCCCCAAGGCGCGTCACCATGTTGTGCTTGCGTGCATAGATGCCGTCCCAGTAGTCGGTCAGACCGGCGGTCAGGCCGATGAGCGCACCACATACCGCAAAGCCGTTGAGGAAAAACAAGAGACCGACCAGAATGGCAAACAGACGGTACAGACACAATAGGTTTGGAAACTTGACGATATCAACGAAAAACTGATGGGTTGAACGAGACATGGGTTACTGAGCAAAAAAAGAAAAGAAGACGGCCGCCCGTCAGGCGGCCATGGCAATGCCGTGCATGGCAGAGGGGACAAGGCACGTGAAGACGGACTGTCAACATGGTACAGTGCCGCGCCGGGCGCCCCCTTTTACTCCGAATGGCCTTCTTGACAAGGGTTTTGCGCCCTATTCCTCTCGCACAGCGGCGTGTCATAGACGACGGAGCGTGGACGCTGGGCGCGTCGTGGCGCCGCCTGCGGCGTGTCGTGGCGTATCCAGGCCCAGAAAATAAAAAGCATCATCAAATCGTATGAAAAAAGGGAAATGACGACGCTCGTCATGGACCGGGCGACGAAGACAAGCGCCATGACGAGAAAGAGCCCCTGAGATAACGATGGACGCGTGAGCGCGGCAATCCCCTGGCGCAGTGTGTGGATCACGACCATCGCCAGATAAGGGAGGGCACCCACATACCCGGCCCCAAGAAGGGCTTCCACAAACGAGTTGTGGAGATTGACGCTGCCGCGTAGAAACGTTTCCTGCCCCGTCACCAGAATGAGGCTGCGCGACCCCGTGGCAAGCCCCCCGCCAAACCACGTCGCATAGTTGAGCGCAAAATTCCAGTAATCCGTCCTTCCGGACAGCGATTCCAGCGATTCCTCGCTCTGTCCGCGCATGAGGATCCGCACGAGCGTTTCGTAATGTCCCATCGTCAGGAGCAGTGCCGCAAGGGCCGCCAGTGACGCCAGACTTACGCGAAAATACTGCCTCTCCCGCAACCCGTCGATGATAAAAATCACGAGCGCGACGAGACTGACCGCATAGGACGTGCGCGACTGCGAGCAGACCAGCGTCGAAAGGACGAGGAGCAGACGGACGGGTTTGGCACGTGCCGGCAAAAAGATGAGCCGCACAAAGGCCGCCACCGACAGAAAACCCACCTGGTTGGGATTGATGATCGGCAGAGACCCCTGCAACCACGGTATCATCGAGGGACTGCGCCGAAACCCAAGCGTCGGGTTGAGAATCGCCAGAACGACGGTCACCCACAAAAGAATTTCAACCAGGCGTGCAATAGATACAAACTCGCGACGCGTCGAGTCGGCATCGTGACAGCTCACCGTCACCCACATGAGCAAGATGAGGATTTCCGCGCCCTTCCATGCACACATCGCAGGCTGCACGCTCGAAATTCCCGAAAACACCCCGAAAGTCACGTACCACAAAATCGGCCACGAGAACGGATGAAGAACTGACCTCAGGCGGTGTCGGTGCTCGCAAAATACGCAATATGCCGCCACCATGAGCATCGGGAGCATTCGCGTGAAAATTTTCTCAACCGGCGTGGACTCGCCCATGTAATCCTGGATCGGATTGAACGTCCATGAAAACGACGTCAGGAAGAGCACCACGCGAATGAGTTTGTGGGAGACCGGCGTGTCGTCGGTCAGCCAGACCGGCTCCTTTTTCATAGCGTCGGGAGTTCAAACGCCGTCGAACGTGGGGCCAGAAATAACAGCAGGATTTGCTTGGGAATGTCGTCCAGAACCTCGCGCAGGTTCCCCGTCTTGATGAGCGTGCGGCGGTCGACCACGTTGTGCCCGAAAATCGGATAATCGCTCCATCGGAACGTGAAACACTTCAGCTCATAGTCGAGCGATTCCAGCGTCGACACAAACGCCTCGCGTTCCGCCTCGTCGATGAGCGGCGAGTGGTATTCCATGCAAATCCACGGGCGATCCCGTCGAAGCGTCTCCATCATGCCGCGCAAAGCGTGAATTTCATGTCCCTCGATGTCCATGCGGATGAGATCGACATGGTCGATGTGTTCGCGTTCCATCAGCGTGTCGAGCTTCATCACAGGAACGTCGATCTTGCGTTCGTACACATCCCGCGGCGTAATGCTGCAGATATTCGAGTGCTTTGAAATGTAGAACGGCAACTCGCCATCCACATCGCTGATCCCCACATTGTGCAGCGAAATGTGCGAGCATCCGTTCATCCTGACATTCTCGCTCAAAAACTCAAAGCTCAGCGGGTTGGGCTCAATGGCGACGATCCGCGCCAGATTCTGCCGACACGATTCCTGCATCGTATAGTACCCGATGTTGGCCCCGAGTTCGACGAGCGTCATGCCCTCCCGGAGTATGCTGAGCAGAATCTGCGTGCCAAACGGTTCGTGCATGTGGTCCAGGGCCAGCTCCGCCGCAATCCCCTCGTCATGCGCGTCCACCACGAGCTTGAATTTCTCAAAATCGAGGATGAGCCGGTCGATATCTGTCCCCGCCTTCATGAGTTTCCAGCGCAACTTCCGCACCGCATCGCTCGGCTTTTGCAGCGCAAACCGCGTCATGCCTCGCACGAGTTCCGGCGTGCCGCCGTACATTTTCATGGATGATAATGCGCTTTTGAAGTATTTTATGCGTTTTTCGAGTTTGTTGATGAAATCTTGAGCCATGGTGTTCCTTGTCAAAGCCGTCAATGTGGGGCGCCGCTATGGTTTTGCAAACCATACGCGTCGCCGGCGCGGCTATGCACGCATACGCCGCGCCTTTTGGTTGGGGAGTCTACACAAAAACAAAGGCGTGCTGTGCCCAAAAGTCGTTCGGTGACGCATTATTTTTGAACGCATCCACGTGTATATAATTGATACACAGGGATGACAAATCCGGAATGAATATTTATGCGCGTTGCGTTGGTGAGACAGGAAGCACGCGGAATCGGCGTGGGGCCAAGGGATGATGCGGTCTTCCGGCAGAGGGTTCGGATGGGCTTGCATTTCGCGGTGTATCCCATTAAAAAAGCGCGCTTTTGTGTGTCCGTTTTGGAGACTCCGGACGGATTTGTGAATTGTTCAGAACCATAGGGAGCAAGGGTGTCGCCGGTGCGTCGCCCGTCGAGAATCAGGAGAAGGTCTTATGAAGAAATGGTTGCTTTCGGGCGTGCTGGCATGTGGAATGACGTTGGGTTTTGCGGCGAACGCAATGGCCGAAATCGTCGTCGGGATCGTCGATATGCGAGGCGCGCTTGAAAAAACCGAGTCCAATGGCGTCCTCAAAAAATTGAAGTCCGAAACGGATACGCGTCAGAACAAGCTCAAGGAGTCGGAGAAAAAACTCGTCGCCTTCCAGCAGGAAGTCAACGAGAGCAAAGCCGTCCTGAGCGACGAAAAACTGCGCGAAAAGGGCATGCAGTACCAGCAAATGCTGCTCGAACTCCAAAAGGAGATGCAGACGTATGAGCAGGAAATGGTCGAAATGAGCAACAAGCTTCTTGGCGAGGTTCAGAAAAAGATGAACGTCATTGCGACCGAAATTGCCAAGGAGAAAAAGATCGATCTTCTGCTTGAGCGTACGGAAGGCGGCGTCGTTTTTTATCAGGCGTCTTTTGATATTACCGACGAACTCGTCAAACGGTATCAGGCCAAGAAGTAAGGGCCCGGGTGGTTTCGTCTGGCCTGATGTGAGCCTTGTGCGTTACTCAACGAAGTCAGCCGCCGCACTCCCCGGGTGCGGCGGCCTTTTTTTATGAAAAAGGAGACAAACATGGGACGAGGACGTCTTCTGGTTGTGTGGGCATTGGCGGTGGTCTGGCTGTGTGCCTGTGAATCCAAGCCGACCGCCGACCGCCCTTCGGGGATCAAGAATATGGCGCCTCCGCCGGTCTCAGAGACCCTGCAGGACGGACTCGACGTCGAACCGAATGACACCTTTCTTCAGGCGATAGACGTCACCATGACCGGCGACGGCATTCAGTGGTCCGGAACCCTTGGGGTGGGGGATGTCGATGTGTGGCGGGTCAAGGCAAAGGCTGGGACTGTCGCCGACATCGTGGTCACTCCGACGGGGTCGGTCGATATCATTGCCGATTATGCGCCCACGGACACGGAATCCGAACGCCGTGTCTACGATCTCGGGGCGCGCGGGGCTTCCGAACTCCTTCATCACATCCGGCTGACGCCCGCCGGCGGTTATCTTACCATTCGCGCGCGTAGTAACGGCAAGGATGCGTCCTCACAGCCCGAGGGCTACCGCGTGTCGATGACGCGGGTGATGTCCGAAGACGGAAGCGGGGTGATCGCCGGCGAGCCCGACGATTCGCCCGAAAATGCGCTGGTATTGACGACGCCCGGGGCCGTGGAGGCCGCCCTTTACCCCTCGGGGGATGTCGATTTTTACCGCATGGCCGTTTCTCAGCCGGTGAGTGTCGAATTCGATCTTCCCGAGGGGGCGTGTGAGGTGTCCGTCGTGCGCGGTGAGGAAGTGCTGTGGCAAAAAATCAGTCGCAAGGCGCAGAAGATGACCTCCGATGCGATCGAGGCGGGCCCGAATGTCTTTGTCCGCGTTCGCAGTCTCGAAGCGGTCGAAACGCCGTTGCCCTACCGCATGGAAGTTCTCATGGTCAATGATGCCGGGGCCGAACGCGAACCCAACGATTCGCCGGCCCAGGCGCAGCCGCTCGTCGGGGAGTGGGCCAACCGCACATTTTCGCTGGCCTCTCCGCAGGATGTCGATGTGTTCCGACTGGCGGTCACGCCGGAGTTTGTGGCGCGCCTTCATCTCGTGTCTGATGCGCAAAATGCCGCCGGGCTTCGGCTTGAGGCGATCGATGAGCAGGGCGCGCCGCGTCCCGATGTGACGGGCGACAGCCTGCACGCGTGTGATGTGCGCGCCCTGGCGTCCGGATCGATTCTCCTCAGAGTTTCGGGGGGGCCGTCACTCACCTATCCCGTCGCCTATCGTCTGAAAGGCGATACCGAACGCGCCGACGCCGTCGAGACGGAACCCAATTCGACCCCGGAACAGGCCATGCCCCTGGAAACAGACCGCCAGGTTTTGGGACATATCTTTCCTGCCGGGGATATCGATTACTATCGCATTGACGTGGCGGCGGCCGGCGTCACGGAAGGGGTGGCGGGAAAACTGCGTCTCGACATTGAGGGCGGGTATGTTGTGCCGCTCGTCCTCAAACTGCAGGACAGCGGCGGGTATGAGGTGTCGCAGGCGCGCAGCGCGCAGGCGTCGCGCCCCATTCACATGGAATTTGACGCGCCGGCCGGTGGCTATGTGCTGTCGGTGGCGGCCGGCGGGGGTGGTGGGGATCGATGTGCCAAACCCTATGCGCTGCGCGCCACGTTTGAACCCAGTCAGGCGGCGAAGCCGCAGGGGCAAGCTGAGGCCCCGGCCGACGATATTCACGCCATCCTCGAGGCGGCGGGCATCGAAACCCAAAAAACGGGTGTGCCGTCGCCGAAGCCCGCGCCCGCGGTTCAGGCAGTGCCTTCGGAAGTCGCGCCTGAACCCGATCAACCCCTGCCACCGGGAATCCCGCCCGATGACGGGCGCGGGGATTTGATCGAGGATGAAGATGCGTTTTAGGACGACCCTTTGTCGTGCTTAAAAATGGAGGCGACGCGTATGGGCGGAGGCATCCGCCCATAGCGGAGCGCGCGGACGTATGGCGTCAGCCATAGGACGCGTCCAAAACCGAATAAAATAAAATACTCTGAAAATTCAAAGGAATGCGTATTAAAGTCTAGAATTATTCTTGAAAGAAGAAAGTAAAAAGCATCCTGATTTCAGACAGTTGTGCCTAAAAAAGTAGAAAAATTCCTATGATGGCAATGGCAGTGAAGAGGAGTGTAAAAACGATCTGAATGCGAAAAATGCGTTTAGAAACGAATATATTTCGACGGGCGGTGTATCCAAGCCATTCGGGGCAGAGGGCGAGGGGCCATGCGTGTGCGTTTGCGCAGAGGAACATGGCGCAGGTCCAGGCGTAGAGGGCGGTGGCGGTGTAGGGGGATGGGGTACAGGCGATGAGGACGAGCCCGGAGAGCCAGAGGGCGCCGATGAGGATGAATGGGCGAAGGGGGAGGGACTTGGAGACGGGGGTCGGCTGGATGGGGGCGTGGGTGGGGATGGGACGTGCGAAGGTGAGGGCGGTGAGGAGGACGAAGAGAAAACCGGTGGGGACGGGCGGAAGGAGCCAGGCGCGTTCGGTGAGGATGAGAAGTGTCAGACAGAGGGCGGTGGCGACGAAGCGAGCGCCGAGGGCGACCCGGCGCGGGGTGATTTCGGCTAGGGAAAGGGCGAGAACAGCCAGAAAGGGCAGGGTCAAAAGGAAGCCGGAGAGGGGGAGCAGAAAGGCGGGTAGGCCGCACCCCACGGCCAGGGTGAACGCGGCAATGCGAGGAATGGCGCGGTGCATCGCGCGTCAGTGGACAAACTGTTTGAGGCGTTCGATGATGAGATCGAGGGCGATGAGGTTGTCGCCGCCCTCGGGGATGATGACGTCGGCGTAACGTTTTGAGGGTTCGACGAACTCGAGGTGCATGGGGCGCACGGTTTTGTAGTACTGACGGCGGATGGAGTTGAAATCTCGCCCGCGTTCGCGCATGTCGCGACGGATGCGTCGGAATACGCGGATGTCGGCATCGGTGTCGACGAATATTTTGATGTCGAGCATTTCGCGGAGGGGTTCAAAACAGAAGAGCAGAATGCCTTCGACGACGATGACGGGGAGGGGATCGATGTGGACGGTTTCGTCGGTGAGGCGGGAGTGGGTTTTGAAGTCATAGAGGGGAACGTCGATGGGCTGGCCGTTTTTGAGGGCTTTGAGGTGTTCGACGAGGAGTTCGGATTCGAGGCTTGCGGGGTGGTCAAAATTGACTTCTTCGCGCTCCTTGAGGGGGAGAAAAGATAAGTCCCGGTAGTACCAGTCGAACTGGATGAGCGTACTTGCTTCGCCGAGTCCCTCGCGGATTTTGCGCGCGAGGGTGGTTTTTCCCGAACCTGTGCCGCCGGCGATGCCGACGATTTTTGGAATGATCATGTGCGTTTCCCTTATGTGATGGAAAGAATGCCTCAAAAGGCGGAATCACGAATCAAAGATAGAACACGGAGCGGAGTGGATGAAATTTTGTATAATGTCGGCCAGTTCGCGAGAGTGCTCGAACTGGGGGCAGTGCCCGAAGTGTGGCGGGAAAACCCGGTGTGCGGACGCGGGGAGGTGGAGGTCGAAGTAATTGCGCATGTCGGAGGGGAGGACGTGGTCGGAGCCGCCCCAGACAAGGCATGTGTGGGTGGTCAGGTTCTGGAGGTCCTGAGGGGAAAAGAGGAGCTGGCGCAGGGGGGCGTCATCGTTGGTGTCGAGCTCCAGGATGGACTCCATGAGCGATCGAAAGCCCCGGGTGCGCGTCGTCAAGCGCAGGTAGGGGGCCAGGAACATGTGGGTCGCCGGGGTTGGGCGCGTGAAGACGCGCCCGATGAGGTCGCGGGTCTGGACGATGGATTGAGGGCAGAAGGGGGCGATGACGTCTCGGGCAGCAGCCGCAAAAGGCGCGCCCGCCGGGGAGATGAGGACACACTGACGCACCAAGTCCGGGCATTCGAGGCAGAATTTGAGCGCGAAGGCACCGCCCAGGGAGTTTCCGATGATCACGTTGTCGTCGTCGGGATCGAGGGTCTGGATGAGGGCATTTTTGAGAAGCCGGTAGGCTTCGATGACGTCAAACGGCGGCGTCGGGGCCGGAGACAGGCCGTGTGCCGGCAGATCGGGCAGCACAAAACGGGATGCATGGGGCGCGAGGTGACGGGCGAGGGGAAGCCAGGAGGCGCCTGCCGCGGCGATGCCGTGGATCATGGCGTAGACGGGGGCTTTCGGGTTGAGGCCGCGGACATGGGCCACGTGGATGGCGTGGCGATGAATGTGCAGAAAATTCATAGGAAATGGGTAAAAGACACTGCCGATGCGAAAAAAAAGCGCGGCAGAAAACCGCGCTTTTTATAAAAAACATGGGGTTATTGGGCCGTGCTTGTCTGGCAGGTGAACTGATAGACGGCCTCGTCTCCGGTGAGGGTCTGGAGGCTTCTGAGCATGCATTGATATTCCTCGCAGTCGACAAGACCGTCGCGATCGTTATCGATGTTGTCGGTGCAGAGATCTTTTTCGTTTGCCAGGATGGCGGCGCGTTCTGAGGCGCTGAGGGTGGCGAAATTGGCGGGTCTCGCGGGGGGTTCCTGGGTGAGCTTTACGCTACAGTATTCGAGGTTTAGCGCGATGCAGTTGGGATCGGCGCAATCGGCGACGCCGTTAAAGTCGTTGTCTTTGCCGTCAGAGCAGAGTTCTGCGTTGGATTCCGGGATGGCGGTGGGGAGGTTTGGAATATCGGCGAGGTCTTCGAGAATTTTCTGGCAGTATGCCTGGACGTCGGGGTCTGAGGAATTCCGGCAGGTTGGATCGGCGCAGTCGGCGAGACCGCTACAGTCGTTGTCGATGCCGTCGGAACAGGTGGCCATGTTGTCTTCGGGGGCTCTGTAGACGCAGGAAGGTTTGGGGGTGTTGGCGCAATACTGCTGAATTTGAGGATCTGTTGAGTTTTTGCAGCTGTTGTCGTTGCAGTCGATGTAACCGTTGCAGTCGTTGTCGATGCCGTCGGAGCAGGCTTCGTAGGAAGTTTCGGTGTTGCCATCGACATAGCTTGGGCAGTTGATCAGGCGACAGTACTGGACGATGGTGGGATCTTTTGATTTTTTGCAGGAATTGTCTTCGCAGTCTTTGTAGCCGTTGCAGTCGTTATCGATGCCGTCGGTACATTTTTCAAAGGTATCTTCGGGTTCGGTTCCGGACGGGCATTTGAGGGATTTGCAGTATTGAACGACGGCGGGATCGGAGGATTTGGAGCAACTGTAGTCGGCACAGTCGATATATCCGTTGCAGTCGTTGTCGATGCCGTCGGAACAGGCTTCCATGGTGGATTCATCGCCTTTGGCCACGCAACATGACGCGGTGGATTTGCAGGAATTGTCTTCGCAGTCGATGAAGCCGTCGCCGTCGTTGTCGAGGCCGTCGCTGCAGACATAGATGTTGTCTTCCTGATCCGGGCAAACGGTATCTCCCGGGCCCGGGACTTCGGCGGTTCCGCGAGTCTTGCAGTTGGGATCCTCGCAGTCCGTGAGGCCGTTGTTGTCGTTGTCGATGCCATCAGAACACGTCAGAATCGTGTTTTCGGCGACGCCATGCAGTTTGCCATCGGAAATCTGGACCTGCTCACTGTCAAGCCGACAGCCGGTCAGCACCGTTGCCGCGATCACGATCGTAAAAAATACACATCCCGAAAGGTTCTTTTTCACTGGAATATCCTTGCTCAATCTGACGAAAATAACGGCGCTGTGTGTTCCCGCATGAGCCCGCGCCCAACGCGCCACCTTCTAAATCAATCCCATTCAGATTGACAAGTTCAATTCTCTAAAAAAGCCTTTATCAGGAAATCCGCGCCACACCTCGGAATGCGGCGTTCATCGGCCTGTTACAGGTAGGTCGATGTGTGTTCAGATGGCGCGAATCTCAGCGCGACACTTTGGGTAACGACACGCTTGACCACGAAATCTGCGTCTTTTCGTTCAAATTTTCGCACGATTCACACGCGTCAAGGCGAATCTGATACTGACGCGTTTTGTCGTCCTTGCTCACCGGCACGAGTGCTTGGATATGGCATATCTCGCTCGCCAGTTGGTCAAGCCGGGCCAGGATGTCCAAATCTTTATGGCGGGAGGCCTCGCTTTCGCGAAAGCGTTTTTCCAGACTGTCGGAGTCGTGATTCCACGTCTTTTCGCGCAACGTCGACACGAACAAATCGATGAGGCCAGGTTCGTGGCAATAAAATGCGATCTGGCTTTTGCCCTGATCGTTGGACACCGAAAGAATGCGAAGATCACCGGCGTTGCGCGTCAGATGCGCGATGAGTGCTTCGAGCGCCATCTGTTCGTCGTCGCTTATCGTTCCTTTAAAATAAATACGCAGGTTGCACTCGCCTTTTCTCAGAAACGACTGGACGTCGCGGGGGAGGGCTTCAAAATCGAGGATCATGGCGCCGTGCTGCTGCCATTCACGCAACAGCTCGCGGCTCCAGTTGGAACGCGTGTACGTCTGACTCGTCAGACGTACCGAGGAAAGGCGCGCGGAGACCATCTCGTTGGGCAGAAGGGCACCGGAGAGCGTCGCAAAATAAAAATCAGCCCCGGTGAGAACCGCCTCATCGAGGTTGGAAAAACTCATATTGGCACCGCGCATCGAGGCGCCCGTCAGGTTCGCCTGTTCCAGATCCGCCGCTTCAAGGTTGCACCAACACAGCTGTGCCCAGTTCAGACGGGCATCGCTCAGATTCGCCCACGAACAGTTCGCCCCGGTCAGGTTGGCATTCATCAGCGCCGAACCGGACATATCGACGCATTCCAAGTTCGCCGATTCCATCTGCGCCGCCGTCGCGTTGACCCCGCTCATCATGGCACCAAGACAGTCGGCGTCATTCAGACGGGCGCGTATCATCAGCGCCTTCGTCAGATTGACCGCCCGGGCATGCGTTCGCCGCAAATCCGCGCCCACCAGGTCCGCATCCGGCATCGTCGCCCACGAAATGTCACTCTCCAGAAGAATCGCCCGCGAAAGCGTCGCCCGCGTGAAATCACATCGCGAAAATTTGCCCCCGCGAAGATTCGCATTCGTCAGATCCGCGCCCACAAAACTCGAACCCTCAAAATCTGCCCCCGACAAATCACAGTCGCGCAGATTCTGCCCGTCCAGATTCCAGTCGCGAAATTCGCGACCGCCTGCGGCATACGTCGCAAGAAGGCTTTCGCGCCCGCTCCGCTGTATCGTTCGTTCTATGCGTTCCATATCGTTTGACCAGGCTCCATGGTTGCCTGCGATGGCTTCTAGGCTTGCGTTCGTCATGATGTCTTTTGTTTGAAACCCCTCAGTCCGCTCCGCATGAATGAGCCCATCGCCTGTGATGGAAATGGGTCACTCGCCTCCGCATCCATGAGGAATACCTGTCGTGCAAAAATGGAGATCTCACTACCACATGCACCTACATCTAACAGTATAGCGCATCATATCCTACGTTTTCAAGGCTTGTTTTGCTTTTTAGCCGACGTTGAATTAAACCCGCAACCCTTGTAAAACCCCGCACTTGCCCTGGCCTCCCGGACGACAGATGCGTCGTAAAGGGGCAGGCCCCCTTGGATGGAGATGGTATGTCACGTGTTGTTCAGGCTCTGAGCCATGTTCCGCGCATAATAAAAAGAGGGGCATCGGTCGTCTCTCATCCCGCCCGCCCGCGTGTCTTCCAGCCCATGCCCGCCCGCGCGGCGGCTCGCGCATGGATGCTCTTATCCGTGTTTCTGCTGTCGCTTGGAATCCCGGCATGCCATGGCGAGGAGGTGAGACCGCAATCGTTTTTTGAAACGGCCGAAAATGCGTACCGGGTGGGGGACTATGAAACGGCGCACCAATACTACAGCCTCTTCCTTCGTCAGGCGCCAGATCCTCAGCTCGCCCGACTGGCCGAGCGCCGAATGCTCTCCATCGAGCGCGAAATCGAATGCGTCCTTGGCCAAAAATCCGGCCCCCGCCCCGTGTATGTCCACCGGGACGAGACGCCCGGAAACGCGCCCGTCCAGCATCCGCGCGTCCTCAATCAGAACAGCCGCGTGCGCTTGCCCCAGTGATTGAACGCGATATTCCGAACGCCCCACGTTTTACATGTCGAGAGTGTCCATGCCCATGAAGTCCGAATTTCCCAGCCTCAGGAAGTATCTCCGCCGTCCCGTCCCGCGCCGTCTGCTCGCATGTTTCCTGCTCGGCCTGCCCGTTCTGGCCCTCCTTTCCCTGTGCCTGGGCTCGGGCGATCTCGGACTGACTCCGGAACATCCCGGCGGCACCCCCCTGGAAATCGCGTTCTGGCTCTCCTCGTTTGGCGCCGCCGTCGTGGCCTTTGCCATGGTGGAGATTCTGTTTCGCGGTGAGGACGTGCAAGTGCTGGCCACCCTGCCCGTGCCGACGCGAGTCATGCGCGCATGGCTGATGCGCCGGATATGGAAATTCGTGGGCCTGTCGACGATTCTTTATGCCGCATGCTGGGTCGTTCACATCCCCCGCGCGCCCGCCGTCATGACCCTGTGCATCGCCCTGTGGCCCATGAGTCTGATTCTGTGCGCCGAAGTCGCTTCCGCATCCATTCTATATACCGGTGACAAATCTGCCCGCGATCCCCATCCCTCGCCCCTCTCTGCCATGGCGTTCAGCACCGCGCCGGCCATTGCCCTTGCCGTTTCGCTCCTGGGCATACTCCTCCTCAAGCTCCTCGCCGAAGCCCTGCTCAAACCCGGCTTCTTCCACGCCGCCCTCACCGCCACGGCCATCCTGGGCGCCCTGATGGCCATCTGCGGACTCTACGCGCGCCATCTCTTCCTCCGTCGGTATTATGGCATTCTGGCCGGGTTTCTCGATGCCGATCGCGTCGTCATCAACGCGGAGTACGACTTTCTCGACGACCGCCTCTCCAGACGCCTTCGCTCCGCAAGCCCCGTACAGGCCCTGAGATTCGCGATGGCCGAGCAGTTCCGCCGTCGTCATGCCCTTTCGACGGTGCTCCTCGTCACCCTGATCCTCGTCCTCTGCCTCGTCACCCTCAGCACCGCGCCCGAAAATCGCCTTTTCTCCTTTGCATGCCTCGCGATGGTGCCGCTCTTCCTCTTTTTCAAACCCTGGACGGCCATGCAGCATTCCGACTTCACCGATGCCCTGGCCGGGCTTCCCGTCTCACCGGCGATCGTCCGCCGCGCCTCCGTCCGTGCATGTTTTGACCTCGTCCGTCTCCCCCTCGCCGGCATTGCCCTCTGCGTCGCCGTGACCGACATCCTTGCCTTTTCGATCCTCAAAACCGCGCTCGACGTCGCCGTGATCCTGGCTTCGGGACTGACCGCCACGGCCATTCTGTCCGTCCTGGCCTCCTCACATCCAAAGACCGCCACGGTCGTCAATTATCTCTTTGCAGTCTCTGCGGCCATCCTTGCATTCATTCTATAAAAAGACGTCTTCCGTGGCGCCGGCTGTCCGCCTGTGGCGGATACGCCTTGCGCGCGTCGCTATCCGCCACAGGCGGATACGCGACGCCTTTTTTTTGTCTCAAAATGTCGGCGTCTGTAAAAAAATGGCGTTCTCGAGGCACCCGGTGTTCGATATTCGGCAATATACTCAATTTTACCTGAAGAATCAGCTTGACGCACATAATTCACAGTGCTACCCTAGATGCGTAAAGAATCATTGGGAATCGTGCCACTTGGCTTTTTGTTTCGTTGCCGTAGCTGTTTCTTTTGATGGCTTTGCGGTTATAGATTTTGATACACCAAAAGTTGGTGAGTATAAGTTCCAGATCAATCGTACTGCCAATAGAGATACAAGTGCAACTCTAAATATGGCTTGGGGAGTTACATTCAATTAGGCCGTTAAAGTATTCATGCAATAATTACGTACACTTTTATGTATAAAAATCATCTCACAAGAGGAGGACTTATTATGAAAAGACTATTTGTTTTTATATGTTTTGCCGGTCTCTTGTCTGCCTGTGGCAATTCTGACGGTTCGTCAGAGCAATCTAATGCTGCTAAAAGTTTGAAACTCGTTGGCGTTACCAAGAATGCGTTGACACTGCGCGAAATTGTTGTTCCTATGGAAGACAGTTCGCTAAGTGTGACATGTTATCTGGATGAAACAGCCAAAGAAGTGTGTAAGGGAGAGTTTGCCAATGGCGAAACCGCAACCCCTGAACAGGTTCAGAGCGCATTGGGTTCATTGCAAATCGATCCTAAAATTGATGCTACATTAAGAGCTGAGTGTGATAACAAAACATTATTGCTTGTTGTCGAACCAAAGCTCGCGCTTCCTGAGGTAGATGAGTCTGAATTCTGTTTTTGGACTGATGAAAACAACACCATTATCTCATGTGATGGTAAAGTTGTATCTCAGGCAGAAGCAGAAGCCATCAACAACCAGCGTCTGGAAAAGCTGAAGTTAGATATTTCTTCTGCACGCAAAGCCGGTCTAGATAAGTTCATGGAGTTAAATCCTGATCTTGTCAATGCTGATCAGGCCAAAGCCTATCTTGACGCATTATACGGTGCTTTGAATATCAAAATGGATGCCTGTGATTGGCAGTCATTCATTGATAAGAACCGAAACATCCTCGATATCGTCGAGTTCCGTGCCTTGGTAGATAATGATGTTCAAAAAGCCTGTACAGGGGAATCTGTTGAATATAAAATTCTACTAAAAGCAGACACTTATAGCGATAGTTCAATCCCTGCAACCTCTTTTAAAGTCATATCGTCTAAAGATGATCTTGATTCGTTCAAATCTTTTGGTTTGAGCGACAATACCATCAATTCGATAGAATTTACGAAAGATGTTGTGGTGCTACTTTCAGGTGGTAAAAAGAACAATACTGGATATTCACTTAAAATCGACGATATATGCGTTGATTCTAAGATAGATGTTCAAATCATTAATTGTGCTGGCCAGCCAGCTGACGATGCACTTTCTGAGCCCATCATGCTGATTCAGCTTCCTAAAAATAATTACGAAGTGGAGTTTAGCGACCGCGAAATTGTTTGTGAATAACAAACAATAACCTTTAATACGGTTACGTTTTTATTGCATCGAATAAATGCCGAGAGTTAATTCTCGGCGTTTTGTTCTGAAAAGTTCTTTTGAGTGAGATACAGTCATCCAATTGATACAGTTTTATTCACTTGGTGCGGCTATCCACACGATGCATATATATTTAATCTCTTAAAGTTACAAACCACACGATGCAGACGAGAACTTTACCGAATAGAGTTAATGTCTATGCGATGTTGATGTGAGCTTTATCCGTTTGGAGTTCACATCCGAGCATCACGGATGCCAACTCAAACCACTTGGAGTTCTCATTCGACCCCCACGGATGCCAACTCGAACCGCTTGGAGTTCATATCCGACGCTCACAGATGCTGAGTCGAACCGCTTGAAGTTCACATTCGACGCCCATGGATGCCGACTCAATCCACTTGGAGTTCACATCCGACATCCACGGATGCTGAGTCGAACCACTTAAAGTTCACTTCCAATAGCCACTGATGCCAACTCGAATCGCTTAGAGTTCACATCCTACACCTACGGATGCCGACTCGAACCGCTTGGAGCTCACATTCGACGCCCAGGGATGCCGACTCAATCCACTTGGAGTTTACATTCGACACTCGAAGACACGAAGCAAAACTACTTTGATCGCATTTTCCACCAATTCAATCGCCATTCATGGTAGAATGTTACATGTTTCACTCGATCATGATGGTGGTGTCATGGTCTTAATCGCCGAAGCGGCAAAGGAAAAGTACGATGAGTAAGGTAACCGCATTTACGCTTTCAACGCTCCGCAACGAAGAAATCCTCGGCATGAGCCTCGAAATTGCCGAGAAACTCAAAAATGTCAAAAGCGTCGCAGACAGCACACAAGGTAAAGCATTTCTTGACGCCATTCCTGCCTATGCATCCGCACTCGATCTGGAAAAGACGCTGACTTATAAAGACCTCGTTCAGGCTGACGCAGCAGTCGATCAGGCTATCACCGGTCTTCGGATGCATCTTCAGGCATTACTCGGCTATCCAGACGATGACACACGCGAAGCTGCTCGCCAGATTTGGAACGCGATCGATCAGTACGGTTCCCCGACACAGCTAAACTTTCAGGAAGAATATGCCATCGTTGCCCGTATGCTCGAAACGCTTGAAGCAATCGAGCCGGCAATCCATGCTAAAGCAACTATCGCTGCATGGCTGCCCGCACTCCGCACCCGTTACGACGCATTTATGTCGATGATGAAGTCTTATGACGCCGAGCGAGCCGCTGTTACCCCTGGTACTGTTAAAACTGCTCGTCAAGCACTTGTCGCGGCATGGAAACCGCTTTGTGACCTCATCAACGGCCTCGCCATCGTTACCCCGTCGGACGAGCTCGAATCTCTCATCGCCGAAATGAACACACGCATTCAGTCTAAGAAAACTGCAATCAAACAGCGTAAGTCTGCAAAAAAGACGGCGAAAGAAGCTGCGCAGGATGTGGTGGATGTTGAGGTGTAGTGGCTCGTTTTTATGTGCGCGGGCTGTCGGCTACGCCGATACGCCCTGCGTGGCGGCCTATGCGCAAAGCGCATACGGCCGACGGCCGCCTCGCTATTCCGTTGGAATACGCGGGCGGTTTTGGTATAATGCAAAACGAATGGTCACATCCCACTTGTGTGACCTCTCCTGACTATCTTAATCAAATGGACTCTACCCCAAAAGAATAGCAGTAAATATGCAATTAGGACTGATTGTATGAAACCGGAAGATCTTGCTCGTGAGGTAATAGACGAAAATCTTAAACAGTCCGGCTGGACGATTCAAGATATGAGACAATTGAATCTGACCGCTATGCCGCAGACCGTCAATAACTTAGCTGGTTGTAAACGATGACGTACCTCAACAATTCACCAGTCTATAATTACTATTTAGAATGTTGGTCAGGATGTTGGCAATAGTTAATAGTTCATTGCATTTGGTAGGTAATCTTTGGTGGTTGTCCTAAAGTGCCTGGCGTATATAATACGTATTTTTCGTTATGTTTATTCTTGGAATCAGAATATTCAATTTTGCAACAATCTACATCCTTGAAAATAAATCGCTCCTGCAAATTCTCAAGTCCATCTGTACCCAATATCGATTTTATATTTTTACAATATAATGCATCGTCATCCCCATAATATACGAGTCTAATTCGATGTGATTTATAGAACAGTTTCTTTATGATATCTCCATCCGTGACATCAAGGGAACATCCCATGACTGTTAAGCGGTTTACAGATACCTTTTCATTATTTCTTAACCAGGCAATGCAGTTCGAATTGGTACCATATCTGAAACGTTGAACATCTTTTTGAAAATGCAACGGTTCAATCATATCATCACTTGGCTTAATCCCCATCACAATATTTTCATCATCAACCCTACCATGAATGTGAAAGCAACGGATAGGTCCCTTTGAAGGATCGATTTGTTGTCCATTATAGTCTAGTAAGCGTAACGATATTTTCTCGAATGTTTTTGTATAGTTAAAACTAATTACAATATCCGATAAACTAAATTCACTTAGAAATACGGACTGCTTGTTCGCATAAGTAATAAATGCAGAATCATCGGATATCTTTTCAACGAAATAAGTCAGATAGTTTTTAAAGACATGAACAAGATCAAGTCTTTCCTCTTCAAGATGTTTGTATATGTTGTCCCACTGTATAATTTGTGTATTTTCGACAGATTTGAGGTAATTACAGTTTTTAGATTCATATTTTGTACTTTCTATTGTTTTGTGACCATTACAGTAACTATAACAATAACACATAAGAGGTATGTTGAATGTTTTTAACTCATTGACTATTCTTCGACATTCTGGACTTTGTGCTACATCGTTTTTGGGGTACTCAGGGTCACAATACTTGGCTAATTCATCCATATAGCCATTCGTAATCTCTCTATATTTGTTTGTGTCAATTAACACCTGTTCCATTTCTCTTTCAAAGCCAACCCAATTCATGTCTGTAAGATGATTCTTTAAAAAATAACTAAACCATGTGTTATTCCTGATATCGTTTGTTTTATCTTTTGATTTAATTGTTAATATATTTTGGAGGTTCTTGTTATCAATTTCGATGCTGTCATATATATCCATTAGTTCTTGTTTTTCTTTGTTGTAAAATGAAGCAACTGACGACTCAGGGTTTTCTTCCAATATTGCTTTAAATAATTCACCAACAGTCATATATTTTTTGCGATGCCTATCTATAAAATCAACTATCTGTAAAAAATTGATATACTTCGTTGGCAAACCACAATTGATGTCAAATCCATTTCCAAGCAGCAGTACGTTCATAAACACCTCGTTGCTAAAGACTGTTTCGTATGACATTTTCCCCACAAATGTCATGCCTATGTTGAAGCGTAACCACCAGCTTGATTATGGCAACCAAAAATTTAGACATGAGCTCTTCAGGACGAAATCATGGCTCGCCTGGAAGAAATGGAAAAAGTTTCCGGCAAGAAATTCGGCGACATCCACAACCCGCTGCTCGTTTCGGCCCGTTCTGTCGCGAAATATTCGATGCCCGGCATGATGGACACGATTCTCAACATCGGCATCATCGATAAGATTGTTAACGCTCTGGCCGTCGGCGACAATGCCCGTTTCTGGAGAGATTCGTATCGTCGTTTGCTCCAGATGTACGGCGATGTTGTTGAGCAAGATCAAAGACGAAAACGGCGAAGATCCGTTTGAAGAGACCCTCGGCAACTTCAAGAAAGAGAAAGGCGCCAAGACCGACCTGACCGCCGATGACCTCGCCGAACTCATCAAGCGCTACAAAGCCATCTATGTCAAGTATGGCCACGAGTTCCCGCAGGATCCGAAGAAACAGGTCATGGCCTCCGCAGAAGCCGTTTTCCGTTCGTGGAACAACGAGCGCGCCATCTTCACCCGCAAGCTCGAAGGTATTCCTGACAACCTCGGCACCGCCGTCAACATTCAGGAAATGGTCTTTGGTAACCGCACGCCGCGTTCGGCAACGGGCGTTTACTTCACCCGCGACAAGGTCTCCTGTATCAAGCACGATATCCTCGATGGTACCGTTCTGTTCCAGACCCAGGGCGAAGACGTCGTCGCCGGTATCCGCAACGCCCTGCCTCTCGAAGCCCTTCGCGATCACGAAGACAAGGCTTTCCATGCCATCTATGATGAACTCAAAGCCACCGGTGAAAAACTCGAGCACAAATGCCGTGACATGCAGGATACCGAGTTCACGATCGAAGAAGTCAATGGCGTTCCCACGCTGTACTTCCTCCAGATCCGCGATGGTAAACGTTCCGCCAAGGCTGAATCCGTGATTGCCTACAACCTCGTCAAGGAAGGCATCCTCACGAAAGAAGAAGCCATCTGCAAAGTGAATCCGGAACGCTTCGAAGGACTGCTCTTCCCGCAGATCGAACCGAAGACCGCAAGGCCGCCACGCAGATCGCCAAGGGTTCCGCTGCTTCCCCCGGTGCTGCCTGTGGTAAAGTCTGCTTCACGCAGGACGAAGCACTTGTGCGATTTGGGGTGATTGTAAATATCTCCAGCGAGGCGTCTATTTACTCGGAATACTTACATGACTTCTCAAGTTATCTCGTTTGGGGTGTTAAGACCAGGGGGGAAACAGTGTTTAAGGAGTCACATGAACAACAAGTTATTCACCCTAATTGCAGTATCTCAGATTGTTATGCTGTCTGCGTGCAACAATCTGAATGCAGTCTCAGATCAGACAAAACAAGTTCAGCATCAGCAGGAGAACGACGAAACTGCGCAACAGAAAGAAGCGGAACCGGCGATTTCCGAGAAAGAGCAGAATGCACAGAAAACCAGTGAAGAAGTGCCTATGGCTCATGGTCATGTTTACGATCCATCCAACCCTCCGGTTGATTGCCCGCTACGCAAACAGGGAATTGATCCGACACAGATGAAGCCATTTGAGCAAATCGAAGCCTATATACAATTTCTCGACCGAGAAGACCGAAAGATATGGCAAAAGCCTAATGAGATCGTCGAAAACATGCATTTGAATGGTTCGGAACGCGTTTTGGATTTAGGCGCAGGATCCGGTTATTTTTCATTTCCAATTGCGTCTAAATTAACGTCTGGTCGTTTGTTTGCCGCAGACGTTGAACCGGAAATGATTCGACATATCCATCACAATGCGATGCTAAAAGACATTCAAAATATAGAAGTAAAACTGGTTGACCCGCAAAAGCCCGAAATACCAGAAAATATTGATATTGTATTTATGTGTGATGTCATGCATCACATTGCTGATCCCGTCGAATGGATGACTGGTATTGTCAAACAACTGCCATCGAATGCGCAATTTCATATTATTGAATTCAAACAGGGCGATATTCCCAATGGTCCTCCCGAAAGCGCAAAAATTGCACCCGAAAAATTGAAAGAAATCGCCACCAAATCTGGACTTGAGTTGGATCACGAAGTTGAGAATCTTCTGCCCTATCAGATTTACTATATATTTAAAAAACAGTGAGGCGCATCCACACAATCCGCATGGGGTATTCCTGCCGTCGTCGGTGCTTCCGAAATCACGATCGACAAAGCCGCCGGTAGCTTCAGCTGCAACGGCCACACCGTAAAACGTGGTGATTACATCACGATTTCTGGTACGACCGGCGAAGTTTACCTCGGCAAAGTCCCCATGACCGTTCCCAGCAAGCTCGAAGAATCCGCTCAGGCGATCCTCGACTGGTGCCAGGAAATCAAGTCCCTCAATGTCCGCGCCAACGCGGAAGCCGCCGAGGCGCTTCCCGCCTTCAACAAGGGTGCCCGTGGCGTTGGCTTGTTCCGTACAGAACACATGTTCCTCGGCGACCGTCTGCCTTACATTCAGAAAGTTCTGTTTGGCAATGACAAGGATGAAGCCAAGAAAGCCCTCGATGCCATCTACAACTTCTCCAAGAAAGACTTCAAACACTGCATACATCCCCCTTCCCTCGCCATTCATGGAGAGGGAGAGGGGACAGCCGCAAAGCGGCTGGGGGGTAGGTGAGATGGACGGCTATGGCGTGACGATCCGTCTGCTCAATGCCCCGCTCCACGAGTTCTTCCCGCACAACAGCAGCCTGAAACAGGAAGAGAACCCGATGCTCGGTCACCGCTCGGTTCGTATGGCCATCACCAACCCCGAAATCCCCGAGATGCAGATCAAGGCAATTTTGGACGCCGCTGCCGAGCTGATCAAGGAAGGCAAACATCCGAAACCCGAAATCGAAATCCCGATCGTGATCATCGCCCCCGAAATCAAGGCCATTCTCGAAATCGCCGTCAAGGTTGCCGCCCAGGTCAAGAAAGAACAGGGCTTCGCCGTGCCTTACGCACTCGGCACGATGGTCGAGACGCCCGCAGCCGCCATCTCCGGCAGCGAAATCGTTCCCGCCCTGCGCGCCAAAGTCGTCGGCTATGACGATGACGTTCACCCCGTCTATGGCTTCGCTTCCTTCGGTACCAACGACCTCACCCAGACGACACTCGCCATTTCCCGCGACGACGCCGACCGCTTCCTGCCGCTCTACGTCGACAAGGAATTCTTTGAGCGTCATCCGTTCATCTCCATCCATCCCGCCGTCGAGAAGATGGTCCGCACCTTCGTCAAAGACGCCCGCGCCATCGATCCGAAGTTCGAAATCTTCATCTGTGGCGAACACGGTGGCGATGTCTACACCATCGGCCGCCTGCACGAAATCGGCCTCACCGGCGTCTCCATGAGCCCCGGCAAGGTCTATCGCTCGATCATCAAGGCGCGAGCGCGCCAGGTCCAGAATCCGAGAAAATCGGTGAAGTAGCCTCACCCACAGCCCCTCTCCAAAAGGGAGGGGACTTGAAAGGATATAGATCCCCGTCAGTTATGGCGGGGATTTTTTTGTTTTTGAGATTGGTTTGGGGCGCGCTCTATGCGCCTTTTGGCGCATACGAGCGGCGCCACGGGCTATTTGCGGCGCAAACGCCGCAAATACGCCCTTTGGCGCGTGCCTATTTCGCTACGCTCAATACGGCACGCGGCGCTTTTTACTCGCTATACCTCAGCAATTATAGGATAATATCCAATTGCAGCATTTGGTTGCTGCATTGGGGGCGAGCAAGGAGAATGACTCGCAGATTTGGAACTTATGAGTTCCAAATTCAGGCATTTGGGTTTAGGAGGCGTCATGTCACATTCACAAACACAAGAAGCAGCCAGAGTCTTCATTGAGCGTTGGAAAGGGCGAGGCTATGAGAAGGGCGAAAGCCAACAGTTCTGGATGGATTTGCTTCAGAATGTGCTTGGGGTACCCAATCCTGTAGATATTATCTCGTTTGAAAATCAGGTTAAGCTTGCCAATACGAGCTTTATTGATGCCTATATTGCTCCAACCAAAGTATTGATCGAACAGAAAGGTTTGAATGTAGATTTACGCAAGGCGATTAAACAGAGCGATGGCTCATTACTCTCGCCATTCCAGCAGGCCAAACGATATGCGGCAGAACTCCCAGTTTCCAAACATCCCCGTTGGGTTGTTACATGTAATTTTAAGTCATTTCTCGTCTATGATATGGAAAATCCTCATGGTGAACCAGAGGAAATATTATTAGAAAACCTCGAAAAAGAATATTTTAGGTTGCGCTTTTTAGTTGAAGACGGAAAGGCGCATTTACAGCGAGAGCTTGAAGTATCCATCAAAGCAGGTGAACTCATCGGGAAACTATATGATGCGTTTTTGAAGCAGTATGAGGAAACTAGTCCTATTCCCCAATCCACTTCCCCGAAGGGGCAGGGGGCTAAAGTCGGGGGCATTACAGCCGCTGACCTTCATTCCCTCAATGTTCTTTGTGTGCGTCTTGTATTCTGTTTATATGCCGAAGATGCGGGCATATTCAGCAAAGATCAATTCTATCATTATTTAATACAATACAAACCAGAGCAGATGCGTTCTGCTTTAAAATCACTGTTTACAACGCTTGATACAAAAATTGAAGAACGCGATAGATTTCTTGAGGAAAGTTTAGCTGCATTTCCGTATGTAAATGGCTCATTATTCCATCAACAGCCAAATGAAGACATTCCAAGGTTTAATGAACAAATTGCAGATTTGTTATTGCCCAAAGCATCGCTAGGCTTTGATTGGAGCGAGATTTCTCCGACCATATTTGGTGCAGTGTTTGAAAGCACATTGAACCCAGAAACGCGCCGTTCCGGCGGTATGCATTACACAAGTATTGAAAACATTCATAAGGTCATTGATCCCCTATTTTTGAATGATCTCAAAGCCGAATTTGAGCAAATCAAGGAAGAAAAACAAGACAATAAGCGCAAACAAAAGCTCGATGCCTTCCAGGATAAACTAGCGTGCCTGACATTTCTCGACCCTGCTTGCGGTTCTGGGAACTTCCTTACAGAAACCTATATTTCTTTGCGACGTCTCGAAAACGAGCTCATTACCTTAAAATATCATGGTCAAAAAATGTTGGGCATAGAGCAGTTTAACCCCATCAAAGTCAATATCCATCAATTCTATGGCATCGAAATCAATGACTTTGCTGTAACCGTAGCCACAACGGCGCTATGGATTGCGGAAGCACAGATGATGCACGAAACCGAGCGCATCATTAAGTTCGATTTGGATTATCTGCCCCTGAAGGCGTTTAACAACATCCATTGCGGGAATGCATTGAGGATGGATTGGAATGACCTTATATTCGCCTCACCCCAACCCCTCTCCAAAGGAGAGGGGCTTAGAAATCCAGGGTATATGACGTCTGATGCAAAAATGTGGGGAGATTTGAAAGAACGTTCGAGAGAACACCGTAAAGAACCTACACAAGCAGAAGACTGCTTATGGCAAGCATTACGCAATAGTAAGCTTGGATACAAATTTAGACGTCAACATCCTATTCATGTTTACATCGCTGATTTTATTTGTTTAGATAAAAAACTTATTGTTGAAGTTGATGGGGGCTATCATGATGATGCAAATCAACAATACTTAGATGAACAAAGAACGCGTGACCTACAATCGCTTGGTTTTAGTGTTATACGCTTTACAAATGAAGAAGTATTGTACCATATAAATGAGGTTGTCGAAAAAATTAAGATTTGTCTCGCCTCACCCCAACCCCTCTCCGATGGAGAGGGGCTTAAAACGACCTCCCCCTCTCCTTTGGAGAGGGGGCAGGGGGGTGAGGCGCGATTCGACTACATTATGGGGAATCCACCGTTCGTGGGGTATACCTATCAAACACAAGACCAAAAAGAAGACTTACATGCGGTTTGCAAAGAATGTGGGAACAATATTGATTATGTCGCTGGATGGTATTACAAAACAGCTGAGTTCATACAAGATACGAACACAAAAGTAGCCCTTGTATCAACCAATTCAATTACACAAGGTGAACAAGTAGAAACTATATGGAAATCATTAATTGAAAATTACAATATTGTAATCAACTTTGCATATCGAACATTTCGATGGGATAGCGAAGCATCCCTAAACGCGCATGTTCATTGTGTTATTATTGGATTTAGCCAAATTTCTAAGATTATTAGCTATATATATGATGATACGAAGTCAATCGAATGCGCTCACATTAACCCATACCTTATTGACGCACAAAATATATTTATAAGTAAAAGATTAAAACCTATTTGTAAAATTCAGAAAATGTGTAAAGGTAGCCAACCAACAGATGGTGGAAATTTAATCTTGACCGAAACTGATAAAAATGAACTTTTTAAGGAAAATATAGATATAGGTAAATATATTCGTCAATTTGTTGGTGCTGACGAATATATCAATAACAAAAAACGATATTGCCTATGGTTAAAAAATGCGCCTTTGTCCTTGATTAGGAACTGTAAATCTGTTCGTGATAGAATTGAAAGAGTTCGAGAGATGCGTCTTGCCAGTCCAAAGGCTGCAACCCGATCTTGGGCTGATAAACCTTTTTTGTTTACAGAAGATAGACATTGCGAAACTGGCTCATATATTATTGTTCCAAGTGTGTCTTCAGAACAAAGAAAGTATATTCCAATCGGCTTTATGTCATCCGATTGCGTTGCAAGTAATCTCGTGTTAATCATACCGAATGCAACACTTTATATGTTCGGCGTACTCACCTCAAACGTTCACATGGCATGGATGCGAGCTGTTTGTGGACGGCTTAAAAGCGATTATCGCTATTCCAATACGATTGTTTACAATAATTTCCCATGGCCTGACCTCACCTTGTCTCGCCTCCCCCCAAACCCCTCTCCAAAGGAGAGGGGCTTAGAACCTAACTCCCCCTCTCTTTTGGAGAGGGGGCCGGGGGGTGAGGCAAGACGAAAAATCGAACGCACTGCCCAAGCCATTCTCGACGCTCGTGCGCTTTATCCCGACAGTTCACTCGCAGATCTGTACGACGAAGTAACCATGCCTCCCGAGCTTCGCAAAGCCCACCAGAATAACGACCGCGCCGTGATGGAAGCTTATGGCTTTGATTGGCGTACTATGACCGAAAGCGAGTGTGTGGCTGAGCTGTTTAAGCTGTATCAGCAGCTGGTCGAGCGAGAGAAGAAGAATGAGGGGGAGAAGAAGGGAAAGGGAAAGAGAGGGAAGAAATTACATAATGTTGAGACAGGGGAATAATGATGAATGAGTTGTATTCGGAAGAGTTTAAAAGGATTATTGAAGCGTCACACACTAATACTTTAACATTTTTTGTAGGAGCGGGAGTTTCTGCGCTTTCTGGTGCACCAAATTGGACTCAATTAATAAATCAAATCTGTTCAAAATTGTCATTGGGCAAACCCCAAAAGAAATACTCTTGGGAAGAATGTCTGAGGATTCCACAGATATATTATTGCGATCTTAAGAATAAAGACAAAAAACATGCCGATCAACGCTATTACAATTTTCTTAACGAACAGCTTAATACTGACGATTTTAAAACTAATCAAATACACAAAGAAATTTTTAAGCTCAAACCCGCATCGATAATCACTACAAATTTTGACAATCTTCTCGAGATGGCTTCTATTGAGTCATGCAAGACATATAAATCAATTGCAATGGATGAAGAAGTACCTGAAATTGGTGGTGATAGTTTTATCTTAAAAATCCATGGAGATCTTAAACGCAAAAATATCGTCCTCAAAGAGGAAGATTATTTGAATTATAGTACGGATTTTAAATTGATTGATGCACTTGTAAAATCAATCTTTTCAACGAATACCGTTGTATTCATTGGCTATAGTTTGAGTGATTATAACATTAATCTAATTATTAATTGGGTAAAAGCACTGTTGGGAAGTAAATTTAAACATCCTATTTTTGTCTATACGGGTGACGAAAATCTTGATGATAGAAAAAATCAATACTATAATGACATAAGGAAGCTGTCAGTCATTGACTGTAATCGCCTCACAGAAATAACTGACGAAAAAGATTATTTAACTAGGTATAATGCATTTTTTAGTTTGCTAAATAAATGGTCAAGGTTTCACTATAGTAGAATAACAAACTCAATGATTGACACAGAAGACATAAGTAGCTTCGAACTGTTTGATATTTTGTTTGAAAGGCTTTCGCCACTTGATAAATTACATGCATTAAAAATTAGTGATATAACCAAGCAGCTCAATGCCGAAATCATTATTGACGAAAGAGGATGTATTATTAGACCGCCAAACCATCTGGTTCATCCGTTTTTTGAACGATTTGTGGAAGTACATGATGCTGTTACTTCCAATACACAACATGCAATTGATAATAACACGTTACATAAATATTATAAGATTAAAAGTGTCTTAAAAAAAGCATGGATATTCGAGATAAATGTTGGTGACCGTTATGTGAAGGTTGTACCAATCAAACAAGCTAGCATAAATCAAGATTGCATTAGATACAACTACAATGCTATATTAAAATTTGTCAGATCTAACCATTTGTCAATTATATCTCGTTATAAGAAGGCTTATTATCTAACGAGGCTGTTCAGGTATTCTGAGGCGCTAGAAGAATTTAAACTCGTTGCTATTGATTCGTTTAATAACAAAAACTATCTTCTGTATTACCTATCAAAAATCAATACAATCTTTCTATCCAAATTTCTTAGTCATATTACCTTTACAAACGATGATGAACTTAACATTCCTGATGATGAATTATCAGCCTTATTTTCTTCACTGCCATACAGTTTTAGATGTAAATATTCTTTTCTCAAAGAGCTTCACGAACCAGTAGAATTATACAGATATTTTTATTACGCAATGGTCGGTGCGGATAGATTACGCAAGACTGCTGATAATAACGCAACCGTATTAGGTATTCATCCCTACGAAAAGGTTAACTCCTTAATTATGGAACGCATTCGATTCATCTTAGATAACTGTCTCGTAATGGATGTATTTTCAGAATTTAACACGTCGATTTCTTATCTAATGAAGTCAGTTTTATACAGTTGTTCAATGCAATCAAAAAAAGAATTTGGCTTCAGTCTAAAATTATTTTCCTCACCTTTGGAATATATATTTGATGAATCTGATTTTTATTGCATTGTCGAGAACTTTAAACCGAAAGAATTGTTAAGCATTCTTTTGGAGTATAAGATTAGCGAATTAAAGTTCTCGAGTGTGGATGTTGTTTACAAACAAGTTTATAATATTTTTGATTATTTCACAAAAATTAGCCTGGAAAATAATGTTATAAGGCTTATGCTCTATAACAAGATTCGCACTATTCTAGTGTTGTTGTGTTTTATTAAATTAAGTAAAAGTGCAACGAATATGATCTGTCGATTTATTTTTAAGGATGAGTTTGACTTTCTTGGTTTTACTGATATTTCTTATTTCTTAAACAAATATTTATCGAACACTGATATGCATACCAAGATCGCTAATCAATTGATTTTTGATAAACTGCTAAGGTTTCATTCTATTCGATATTCATCATTCCAAATTGATCCCACCCCGAGCCAAGATTATCTTGCTTATAAAGATTATAGGCTGCTTGCCAACTATATTAGGCCTACCCATTTGCATTCGAAATTAGTTTTTGAATGCGTATTGGATGTTATCAACAACCATATCAAAGATATGTATCCTGATGTTACAATTTACTGGATTTTGCTTACAAAACAACAACAGTGTTTGCTCCATAATTGGGTCGTAAAGTATCTAAGCGAGAATTTTGATTTATCATTCTTTAAAGTGCTGATTAAATCAAAATATAAGTATTTAACTGATCTTATTCAAATTTTTAATACTCATTTTCAACAGCTTGTGGCTTTGAATGAACATTCGTCATGGCTTCCTATTATTGGTTTCTTATGTTTTAGAAAGATGCTAGATAAACAAGACTATGCTTCTTTTGTTGGGCAAAACGCTCATTTTGACTTCTTTTGCGATAATGAGCATTTTGATTATAGTAGATTTGATCTGGAATGGTTGTTTTTGTACAATAATTCTACATTAAAATGCATATCGCATAATGTTCGTATGCGTGAAATGATTCGTCCCTTAATTGCTAAATCACTAAGAGATGGAGTAAAAAAGATTGATCATGATCGCCTATATCAAATCTTGATTAATTATTTTTGCTAATTATATTACATTACAACAAGGAAGCAGTCACCCAAAACCATTCACCATAAGGATAAGCAAAATGAAGCCAATGGACAGCATAAATCATCATACCCAGTTGGGAAACCAAGATTATGCATCATGAGAGTCAGAACTGCTCAACAGCGAGCCGCCATTCGTGTGAATACGGAGCTTATCCAGCCGTATTGGATGGGTCAACAATCCGTTAACCAATTGCCATCATGCTGACACATAAGGACTATCCCATGCCCATCAACCTATCCCAATACCTCGGTGAAACCACCGACTACGACAAGAAAGCCGCCGTTGAAACGCGAAAGCCCAGAAGCTGGCTCAAGAGTGTGAGCGCATTTGCGAATGGTACGGGCGGGACTATTTTGTTTGGCATCACGGATGACGATCAGATCTGCGGCATTGATGATGTCAAGAAAGCGTCTGAAGACATCAGTGAATTGATGAAAATGCGCATGGAGCCTGTGCCAGAGTGCAATCTGTTGATTCATTCTGTTGAGGTTGCTGGCAGTGAGAATCATATCATCATTTTAAAGGTGTTTGCTGGCAAAGAATCGCCTTATTATTACTTTGGCGATGGGACGCGTACTGCATTTGTGCGTGTTGGCAATGAGAGTATTCCTGCGGATGCGGTAACATTGAAACGTCTCATACTTAGTAGCAATCAGCAATCCTGGGACAGCCTTAAAACGAGTTATGAAAGCAAACGTTTTACTTTCGGTCGGCTGTTTTCTGGCTTTTTAAGACGTATGAACCGCAATCTCAAAGACGAAGACCTCGTTTCTTTTGGGCTTGTGGATGAAAATGGCTTATTGACCAATGCTGGTGCTCTTTTCGTCGACGATTGTCCCATACGCCACTCTCGCTTGTTCTGCACGCGCTGGAACGGTAAAACTAAGGCCTCTGGTAAAATGAAAGCTCTGGATGATCTTGAGATTTCGGGAAGCCTTGTGACGCTTCTTTTGGATGGACTTGGTTTTATCAGTCGGAATAATCGCAAACGATGGACGAAAACGCCAGACACTCGCATTGAAATGCAGGATTATCCCGAGCGATCAGCGCAAGAGTGTTTGGTAAATGCGCTGGCACATAGGGATTACCTTGAGTTTGGCAGTGAAGTCCACATCGATATCTTCGATGATCGCATGGAGTTTTATTCGCCTGGCGGGATGTTCTCTGGTTGGAAAGTGCAGGATTTGAATCTTGACCGTGTACCATCCATCAGGCGAAATCCAATCGTCGCCGATGTTCTTGGACGTATGAATTTTATGGAACGCCGTGGCAGTGGTTTTAAGCAAATTCGGGAAGATTATGAGCTTGCAGCCAATTGGCGAGCTGGCTTAGAACCTGTATTTTATTCCGATCAAATCGGATTCTGGGTAACGCTGTATAATCTGAATTATGGATGTGATGTAGAGCTTGAAACTACCCAAGCTCACAATGGGACTACCCAAGCTCAGAATGTCCGAAAAGACGATGTCAATAATCGTAACATTGACACAGAAACTAACACAGAAAACGTCCTTACTGACACAAAAAATGTCCTTACTGACACAGAAACTGACACAGAAAACGTCCTTACTGGCACAGAAAAGTTGATATTGAACCTGATTCGCAATAATCCATCGTCAACGCTTGATGAATTAGCCAGGGATGCCATGCTTTCCAAAAGCGGCGTTAGATATATACTTCGAAAGTTACGAGTCAAAGGAAACGTCATCAGAGAAGGGGCTCAGAAAAATGGCAAATGGATCATCATTCGTGAGTAAAACTGCTTATTCCGAACAAAAGTCGGCGATTGAAACACAAAAGTCGGCGATTGAGATATCAAGTCAGTATGAGTCAGTGCAAGGGCTCGCCCGGCGTATGCGCAAAGACCGCGCAGCGGTCGAGCACATAGCCGGGCGCAGAGGCGCGTATGCCCCCAGGGCATAGCGTCGAAAGCCGTGGGTATTGAGCCATTTGGCGAAATAGCACGGCGAACATAAAAAAGCGCGCCAACGCCGAAGCCGCCGAAACCGAACCCGCCTTCAACAAAGGCGCCCGCGGCGTCGGCCTCTTCCGTACAGAGCACATGTTCCTCGGCGACCGTCTGCCTTACATTCAGAAAGTTCTGTTTGGCAATG
>CAMCLY010000008.1 GCA_945875805.1 uncultured Myxococcales bacterium
CAATCAGCCGTTTTGCGATCTCCCGCAGAAACACTCCCGTTTTGCAGGCCGGATCACAGATCATATCATCCGGCCGGGGCTGCATCAGCTCCACCATCATGCGGATGATATGGCGAGGCGTGCGGAACTGACCGTTGACCCCGGCAGTAGCGATTTTACTGAGGAGGTATTCATAAATGTCGCCCCGGGTGTCGCTGTCGTGTATCTGCGCCATCTGCTCATAGATGCCGTCCAGCGCGGTAACGATCTTATCGAGCATCAACGGCGTGGGAATTTTGAAAATGGCATCGCCCATATACTTGGCGTAGGCGCTGGACTTGTCGCCGTGGAGCGTTTTGATAAACGGGAACACCCATTCCTGCACGGTGGCGTACATTAGGTGCGGGAAAATCGCGAAATACCGACCACTTCAACGGATTGCCCGGAATGGAGCGATCCCCAATGTTCACCTCGCCGGCAAAGATGCTTTTATGCGACAGGCCCAGCATGGCGCTCTCTTTGGCCCGAAGATTGTCGGTATCGTCCAAGTCGCGAATAAACATCAGGTAGGTCATCTGCTCCACGACATCCAGCGGATTGGTGATGCCGCCCGTCCAGAAAATCTCCCAAAGGCTGTTGATTTTATTTTTCAGTTCACCTGTAATCATGATTTAGCCCTTTCTGTTTCGGACAATCATTGTCCATATCGTAATCCGTAAAAACGCAATGCCTGCTCACCCATGCACCCTTATCCGTCGCCGTGGGCGCATAACACAGGCTTCTTTGCCGTCAAGGCAACCGCGACGCCGTATTGAGTCGGCCAAAAACAAAAATTCACCCAAACCCACAAAAAGCCCAGGACAAAAACAAAAAGCCCACCCCCAAACCCACAAAAGGGCTTCACTTTCACAATGCCCCAAGCCTCACCACCTCATGAAATGCGAAAAGGGCGCATGGCGTAGCCATGTGCCCTTTTCGCATTTCGGGGGGCGTGGAGGGACTGGTCCCCCCGCACAAAAAAACAAAAACATCAGGGCAAGAGGCCTACGGGCATGAAGAACAGCGGTTTTTCGGCGGGATCGAGTTTGAGGGCTGACACCACGGAGGCAGGAGGTTCGTGATACATTCGGATCACGGTGCCAAGGCCTGCGGCTGCACAGTAGAGCGCCGCATTTTCGGACGCCGTTCCGGCGTCGATGCCGCGCAGCAGCGCATAGAATTCCTGCTTAGACGCATCGTCTTCGGGTTTGGGCGCAAGATTTGACGTAAAAATGAGCTCCATCGGCGCTTCTTTGATCGAACGCAAATCTTCGGACGTACGGCGCACAAGCTGGTGTCCTTTGAAATCATAAAAATACGTCCCCGACTGGAACGCAACGTAAATCGAGACGCTTTGGAGATTACGCGCCGACGGTGCGGTACGTTTGCCGTCCTCTCGATTGATTCCGTTGGCAGACCAAAGCAAATTCGACACATCCTGAATGGACACCATACCCTCGCCATAGGCACGCACGCTGCGGCGCGACTCCAGGGCTTTGGTCAACGTGACCGCCGTCGGCACTGGCGTCGGCAAGGCAATCGTCTCCCCTTCTGCCACGATTGGCGCCGAGTCTTTGGTGACGGGCGCACTCTCGCCTGGACACGTCGACTGGCAAGAAGACAACAAGAGCCCAGACACCGCCAAAAATAATAAATTTTTAAGATGCATTGAAAAAATCCTGATACAAAAAAAGCGGCATTTCTGCCGCTTGGATTCAAACTAACCTGCCTTGCCGGGCAACCATTCGCAATACCCTTCGGTCCATTCGCCCGTATTGGGATCCTGTTTGGGGGCCACCCATTGACGATCCACAGCGCATTTGCCCGTTTCGGTCGTACTCGGAGCCCAGGACTTGCATCCCGTCGCCGCAAACGCCATGCCCACCAACACGAGCATTGCAAGTATGAACTTCTTATTCATCTGATTCCTCCATCTGTATGGTGTATCTCGCCAGAACTGGCGACACTTCCTATCCAACGACCCAATTCAATCAGGCACAAAAGAGCGCCTCTAGCACGGTTTGCGATATTTTACCACTTTAAGCAAGGCAAAACTTGTCTCATCCCTCTCTGCGTCCCAAACGACGGGCACTCAACGCGATCCCGACCGGCAGAACGATCAGGCACATCCACCATGAAAGACTCGCCGGCTTGCGAGAAATCTGGCAGTCGCAGTTGGAAAATGCCTCCATGCTCCACGTGCCGTCAGAATTTTCTTTACAAAACTGGTCGTAGGCATATTCCCAACGCCCCTGTTGACAGTACAGCGGCAGGGCGCTGGCGCATTTTTCTGCCTGAGTACAGGAGGCCGACTTGATGCACGATTCGGTTTGACCCTCGGCACTCCACGCTTTGTCGCACTGGTAGAGCAGATACCCCGTCGTCGGATAACGCGTCACCCTTCCGTCATCATCGATGCCTTCAAAAAAATAAGGCACACACGTCTTGGACGACCCCACATCGGACACCCCCCAAACGACGTTGGAGAAGGAGGAATCCACCAGCCGAATCGGTTCCATCGAATGGCACTCCCCGCCAAAGCTGAGCGTGGCCTTCCCAATAATAGGACGCAACGTGGATTCGTCTATCTCTGCCTTCCCGACATAGGTATGGAACTTAAACCACAATACCCCATCGCCATCGACGTAATGACTGCCGGATGTGATGATCTCATGGTGATCGCCGCCAGATTTGAAATCCTGCACCGACTGTTTTCCTTCGATCCAGCCCACCCCCAGCGAATCATACCCAGAATTCAAAATGTTGCGGCGATGCCCATTGGCACTCGAAAACTCGCACCCCGTGAGCTCGCCGTCCTCAAAAATCCAGCTTTCAAACGTCGCAAGCGGCGTCGACGCCACCGCGATATTTTCGCCCATGCCCGTCATGCCGGAAGCAAACATGCCAATCCGATCCCCAAAGCTCGTCCCCTTCTGACCGCACACGGCCGCCCCTTCTTCGCACGCACACGCCGGCCGACCGTCGCACACCGCGGGAAAATCCTGCGCCACCGTACTTTTCAGGGTACACGGCGAATCGTGCTGCATACATCCCCAAGACGCCCCTTCGGTCGCGCTCACCATCGTCGCATGAAACTGCGCCGCACGATAAAGTTCGTCATCCCAATACACAGGCGGCAAAGACAAACCATAACACGACCACTCGGCATCGCAGTGCGCTCCGCATTCCGACAAGGCTTCCCCAATGTCACACCGCGCCTCGTTGGTCAGCAGATGAATGACGCGCGAAGCCCAGGGAATGTCCTCGCCCTCGCCATACGCCCAACTTGCCGTAGGAGACAATACGCAAGCGCCCAAGACCACCAATGACCACCATTTCATCATCACACTCCCCATTATCAAAAAAACGCCATCCAATTTCCCGGGAATGATCCCAAACGCCCATTTCGCAATTTTTGCTTTTGTGAGGGGGAAGTCTCCCCCTGAGCGGCTATTTCGCTTGCGCTCAATACGCCGCTACCCCCTCTTCTGATTGTACGCCATGCCGCTCTAGGGACGAGGACGTGAATGTCGACGCCGGTCCTGAGGTCCACGACGACGCGAGTCATTGCCGCGAGAGCGATCGCCGCGTCGGTCGCCACGATCCGCGCGTTCACCGCGATCGCGCCGTCCGTCTGCACGACGGCGGTCGTCACGGCGGTCGTCACGGCGGTCGTCATCAGACCGCGGCGCGGATCCCATTGGGCAAGCATCGCCGATGTCGCAAAGCGTCACCGCCCAGTGCAGAACGCCGCGCATCGCCGCCACAAAACTCTTCTGATCGACGACAGAAGCGGCAAACAGGGTCGCGCACGTGCCCAACGCCTCTGGAGTTCCCGACCCCGCGCACGCGGGAATGCCGAGCACGCTCTGCGCTTCGATCGACAATTCGTTGTCGATGCGACGGCGCCGCGACGATATCGTGTCGATTGCATCAAATCCCCTGCCGCGCGAATCTTTCGCGCTGTAGACGCGATCTTTCAGGCCCTCGCCGCGATCGTATACGTCGCGTGCCACCACGATACCGCCGCGCGCATGAAAATAATCGAGCACCGATTCGAGTTCGGGACGTTCTCCCAGTTCGCGCCACGATTCCCCGGCAAACGCCTCATCGATCGACAACGGAAACGCCACGACGCGCCCGGATCGCGTCTCGAGTTCGACCCCCTGAACGACGAGAAAATCCGCGCGCCGAGATACGGACTCGTACTCTCGCGCACGCCCCGAAAACTCGCGTTCCACCACGGCAACACCGTCCAGATGCGCATCCCGGGCGAGTGATATGAGGGACTCCAGTTCGGAAACAGAATGCGCGGACGTAAAAATATCGATGAGCATGTAATCTCCTTAAATTCGATGACAATCGTCTCAAAAGGCGGCCCGAGTTTCGGGACGATAGAAGCCGGGCTCTCTATCATACTCGCATGTCTTACTGCAAACGGCCCACACATCCCGAAACAAAAAGGCGTGTTCGGTTTGGGCGGCTTGCACCCTGTAGTCTTTTCGAGTATCACGCCGTCGCCCAAGGCAGACCGGAACCTGGGATGTATCCCCCACACGTTGCAACACGTCTTTGCCAGGAGATTCCCAAATCGTTCCCCTTTATAAAAATGATGTCACACAGCGAGAGGCATAATGAAGTTTTCGCGCATATTTACGCAGGGGCTTGGAACCCCGTTGGACGGCATTGAGTTTGAAACGCGTACGAGCCAGTTAAAAAACATCGACGGTTCAAAGGGATCCACGGCCATCACCCTGAAAGTCCCGAGTTTCTGGTCACAAATGGCCTCCGACATTCTGGCCCAGAAGTATCTCCGCAAGGCAGACGTGCCGGCGGCCACGGTGCGCGTGCCCGAAGCGGACATCCCCGAATGGTTGCAAAAATCGATACCGGACGCGCCGATCCTCGCCTCCATGGACGAAGACGCGCGTTTTGGACGCGAGACCGACGCGCGCCAGGTTTTCCACAGAATCGCCGGATGCTGGGCATACTGGGGCGTCAAGTCCAACACGTTTGACGCCGAACAGGCGCGCATTTTCTATGACGAAATGGTCTATCTGCTGGCGCATCAGATGGCCGCACCCAACTCTCCGCAATGGTTCAACACCGGTCTCCACTGGGCCTACGGCATTCAGAGGCCGCAACGCGGCCATTTTCGCGTCAATCCCGACACGAAGCTCTGCGAGGAAGTCCCCGACCCCTATACGTATCCGCAAGCCCACGCGTGTTTTATCCAGTCCGTCGAAGACGATCTCTGCGGCAAAGACGGCATCATGGATCTCTGGATCAAGGAAGCGCGTCTCTTTAAGTTTGGGTCGGGCACGGGGTCAAATTTTTCAAAGATCCGCGCGGCAGACGAGCCGCTGTCATGTGGTGGCAAATCCTCGGGACTGTTGAGTTTTCTCCAGATTGGGGATGCCGCGGCCGGCGCCATCAAATCGGGAGGCACGACGCGACGGGCGGCCAAGATGGTATGCCTGGACGCCGATCACCCCGACATCGAAGCCTTTGTGCGGTGGAAACGCACCGAAGAAGAAAAAGTCGCGGCGCTGGTCGCGGGGTCCCAGATCACCCACCATTGGATTGCCCAAATTCAGAACGACGTCCACACGGCGCGGCCATCTCTCAAAGACGACGCCTGGGATCCACGTCAAAACACGACGTTGCGGCGCACCCTGCGAAAAGCGCTCAAGGCCGGCCTTCCCGAAGCGCTGTTGGCGCGAACGCTTCTGGCCCTCAAGTCGAACACGCCACAACCTGAAATGGCGACGTTTGACGCCTCGTGGGAAGGCAACGCCTATCAGAGCGTCGGCGGCCAGAACGCCAACAATTCCGTCCGGCTGAATGCCAAGTTCATGGATGCCCTCGAACACGACGGTCTGTGGTCTCTGACGCGGAGGACCGACGGGACTGTGGCGAGGACGATCAAGGCCGCCGACCTGTGGAATGAGATTGCGTACAATGCTTGGGCATGTGCCGATCCTGGGCTTCAGTTCGACACGACCATCAACGACTGGCACACATGCCCAAAATCCGGCCCGATTCGCGCCAGCAATCCGTGTTCGGAGTTTATGTTTCTCGACGATTCGGCGTGCAATCTGGCGTCGATCAATCTCGTCAAATTTATCCGACCGGACGGATCGTTTGACGTCGAGCGGTTTGAGGCTGCGGTCATCTTGTACACGGTGGCGCTCGACATCACCGTGACCATGGCGCAATACCCGAGTCCACAGATTGCCCGGCAGAGCTTTGATTTCAGGCCGCTGGGGCTTGGTTTTGCCAACCTTGGGTCTCTGTTTATGCGCCTGGGCATTGCGTATGATTCCCCCAGGGCGCGCGCCCTGGCGGCCGCCATCTCCAGCATCACCACGGCCTGCTGTTACCGCACCAGCGCCGAACTCGCCCGCGAGCTCGGCGCGTTTGACGGTTATGCCCTCAATGCCGACGACATGATGCGCGTCATCAGAAATCATCGCCGTGCGGCCTATCTCGCGCCTGCGGATACTTACGAGCATCTCAGTGTCGCCCCGGCGCTTCCCGCCGCCGACGCGTTTGACCCCATGTTGCTCAAACGCGCACAGGCCATGTGGGATGACGCCCTGTCGGCCGGGCAGGAATATGGATTCCGGAACGCGCAGGTCACGTGCATCGCGCCCACCGGTACGATCGGCCTTCTCATGGATTGTGACACGACGGGCGTCGAACCGGATTTTGCCCTTGTCAAATTCAAGAAACTCGTCGGCGGCGGATATTTCCGCATCATCAATACGGCCATTGAACCGGCACTGACCCGGCGCGGGTACAGCCAGGCGCAGATCGACGACATCATCCATTACATCCTTGGGCACGGCACGCTCAAAAATGCCCCGGGCGTCCCGGTGGAGGCCCTCAAGTTACTCGGGTTTGACACCGCCACTCTGGAGGCCGTCCAGAACGCCATTTCGTCTGCGTTTGACATCCACTTTGCCGTCAGTCCGTACACCGTGGGACGCGAGTTCTGCATTTCCAAGTTGCGCATTCCTCAGGAAAAGCTCGACGCGCCGGGGTTTGATCTTCTCACGGCCCTGGGGTTCACCCCTGCGCAAATCGAGCAGGCCAACCGGTACGCCTTTGGCACCATGACCATCGAGGGGGCTCCGCACCTCAAGCCCGAGGATCTTCCCATCTTTGACTGCGCGAACCGATGCGGCGAACTGGGCACCCGATACATTCCCGCCATGGCGCACGTCACCATGATGGCCGCCATTCAGCCCATGATTTCGGGGGCCATTTCCAAAACCATCAATTTCCCTGGCGATGCCGTCGTGGGGGACATCGAACGGGTTCACAGACAGGCCTACAAACTCGGTCTCAAAGCCATTGCCATTTATCGCGACGGATCCAAGCTCTCCCAGCCGCTCAACGCCACCAAGACGTTTGATTTCAACGAAATACGAAACGAACCCGATGACGAGCCGGCGACCGTGGCGGACGACAGAGACGACAAGAATGCCGCGCCTCACGCCAATCGGCGCAAACTCCCGTCCAGACGAAGCGGCTACACCCAGAAAGCCTCTATCCACCAGAACAACATCTATCTGAGGACGGGGGAATACGCCGACGGATCGCTGGGCGAAATTTTTATCGACATGCACAAGGAAGGCGCGGCGTTTAGGAGCCTCATGAACTGTTTTGCCATTGCCGTCAGTCTTGGGCTCCAGCATGGCGTGCCGCTTGAGGAATACGTCGATGCGTTTGTCTTTACGCGGTTTGAACCCTCCGGACCGGTCTCCGGGCACTCCACGATCAAGTTTGCCACGTCCATCATCGACTATATTTTCAGGGAACTCGGCATCACGTATCTGGGCAAGACCGAACTCGTGCACGTCAACCCCGAGGAACTGCCTCAGGATGAAGAAGAAAACGAGTTCAGCGTCCCGTATCTGCCGGGATTTGAGGGGAGAAGGGCGCCTCACCATCACGCCGAAAGCCGGGCGTCTGGAGAAGGGATCAGAACGTCACGCCCACCCGTGCAACCCCCAGAACGCAATGCGCAGCAGATTGCGCGGCTCAAAGGGTATGAGGGCGATCCGTGCCCTGAGTGTGGCAACTTCACGATGTTGAGAAACGGCACTTGCCTTAAATGCGACAGTTGCGGTGCCACAAGCGGATGCAGTTAAAACGTGCGGTGCGGGTGACGCCGTCCCGGAGGGGGGCGGCGCGTATTTGCCCGGAGGGCAAATAGCGACGTTGGGGGGACACTTCCCCCCCCCCCAAAAAAAACACACAAATCTCCACATTTTTATTGATTCTATGGACAATGCGGGGATGGGATGGCTAGGGTATATAAAGTTACATTGAAGCGTTCTTTATCAAAGAGCGTCTGTGTCTAACGGTAAGGTTTAGGCCTTACCCTTGCTGGAGATTGAGGTTATGAAGCACTGGAAAACAAGTTTTGCGTGTATCATTTCATGTCTGACGCTCAGCGCGTGTGCGGATTCGAGCGACGACGACGGATGCAGCTACACGACCCCGAGGTGCAATGCGGACGGCACGGCCCTGCTCACCTGCGACGTGTCGACTGGAATTGAGAACGCTCAAACATGCACATGCGTCAATAACAAATGTGAGGACGCCCCCAAATGCGACTACACGACTCCCAAATGCAATGATGCCGGCACGGCGCTTTTGACATGTACAAATGGCGAGGAATTTTCGAGGACCTGTACGTGCAAGAATGGGGCATGCGAGGAGGAGGCGCCGAAGTGTGATTACACGGTACCCAAATGCAACGATGCCGGCACGGCACTTTTGACGTGTACAAATGGCGAGGAATTTTCGAAGAGCTGTACGTGCAAGGATGGGAAGTGTGAGGTGGAGGTTCCGAAGTGTGATTACACGGTGCCCAAATGCAATGCGAACGGCACGGCGCTTTTGACGTGTACAAATGGCGTGGAATCGTCGCAGACGTGCACGTGCAAGGACGGCAAGTGTGAGAGTGCGCCGGTGGTTGAAGTGCCCAAGGTTTCGGGGATCACGCCGACGAGCGGCAAGGTCGACACGCCTGTTTCGGTCAACGGTTCCAATCTTCAGAAGACGAGCGAGGTGTGTTTTGGGTCGTCGTGCGTGACGCCGGCGGCCAGTGATATCAAGGACACGTCGGTGACGGTGAAGGCGCCTGCGGGCACGGGGTCGGTGTCGGTGGTCGCGGTGGTGGACGGGAAGCGTCTCAATGCCGGCACGTTTAACTATCTCACCGAAAGCGAGAACAAAAA
This sequence comes from uncultured Myxococcales bacterium, assembly GCA_945875805.1. Classification (GTDB taxonomy): domain Bacteria; phylum Myxococcota_A; class Bradymonadia; order UBA4248; family UBA4248; genus UBA4248. The sequence goes on from CAMCLY010000008.1 coordinate 9,273, forward strand.
TGAGATTGACTGGTGCCAGCTGACCTGGGTGGAACCGAGCATTTTGCCGGACCAGGAGGTCGGGGCGTATGCGCAGGTTTACGAAGAGGGCAAAACGGGCGCGGGTTCGTCCCATGCGGATGTGGTGGGCCAGGTGGGTTATATCGACGCCGGGAGTGATCAGGCGTCCGACATTCTGGCCTACACCTGGGTGGACGCCTCACGGAATCCGTCGTTTGCCGGCGATGCGGCGGCGGCCAACGATGAGTACATGGCGGACGGCCTGATTCTTCCGGAGGGTTCGTACCGCGTGGCGTATCGGTTCAGTCTGGACGGGACCAACTGGAAATACTGCGATCTCGACGGTTCCAACGACGGGTTTGACGTCGCCAAGACGGGAACCTTTACGGTAGCGGCCAAACCGGTCATTCAGAAGAAAGTCGACTGGTGCCGCATCATGAATGAGCCGACGTCCATGGCTTCTGAGGTTGGAGAAACCTCTGACGCGGTGTATGCGCAGGCGTTTGTCGACAACTGCACGGACGCGGTGAATCACTGCCCGGATCTCGTGGCTCAAATCGGCTATGGTTCTCCGGCGCTGTCGTCGGCCGACGCGCTGGCGGACGGGTTCACCTGGAAAGATGCCGTGATCAACCCCAATTTTGACGGTTCGGTCACGCCCAAGCACGACGAATTCATGGCCGATCTTTCGACCGACAAAGCCGGCACGTACAGTGTTCTTTACCGAATGTCCGTCGATGGCAAGAAGACGTGGACGTACTGCGACACGTCCGACGACGTTTCCTTTACGGCCTCGGATGCCGTCACCTGGACGGTTTCCGAAAAAGAGCTTCCGCCCGATCCTCCGGCCAAGACGATCGAATGGTGCCGCATTCAGTCCCCGGCGTCCATCGACGTCCGTGCGGGCCAGGAACTGCCCGCCGTGTATGGCCGTGTCTACGTGCCGGACTGCACCGAATCCGGCAAGACCTGTCCTGATCTCAAAGCTCAGCTCGGGTACGGCACCGGCACGAAACCCGAAGCCTTCACCTATACGGACGCCGTTCAGAATCCCGACGACAAGGCGCTGGATATCGGCAACAACGACGAATACATGGCCACGATCGACGCCAAAAAAGCCGGGGATTACAGCTATGTCTACCGATTCTCGCTTGACGGCGAAAACTGGACGTACTGCGACTATGACGACGTGATCGGATTCGACATAAAGAATGCCGGCAAGCTCACCATCCGTGAAGACAAGGACACCGTGGCGTGGTGCCGCATTCAGTATCCGCAGTCGCAGGAAATCGTCACCGGCAACGAATCCGCGCCCATCTTCGGCCAAGTCCTCGTGACGGGATGTACCGAAGGCGCCAAGAAGTGCGAAAAAGTCACCGCTGAAGTCGGTTATGGCGATCCAGCGGCCAAATCGCCGAATGGTTTCAAGTACACCAAAGCCGAGTATAACGAGGCCATGACCACCACCAACAACGACGAATACATGGCCACCATCGCGCCCGCCGAAGCCGGCGAATACGCCGTGGCCTATCGTTTCAAGACCTCCGACGACGCCGACTGGACCTACTGTGACTTTGACGACGAAGCCGGCTTCCTCATGGACAAAGCGGCCAAGATCACGGTCAAGGATCCCCCCGACACCTCCCTCAAAATCGAATGGTGCAAGCTCGTCTCGGAAGCCGAAATGACCGCCCCGCTTGGCAAATCCGTCGGCGTATATGGCCAGGCTTTTGTCCAAACGTGCACCGAGGACGAGGGTGCCTGCGAGTTCCTCAAAGCCTACATCGGCTACGGCGCCAAAGGCGCAAAAACCGCCGAAGACTTCACGTTTGTCGAAGCCACGTACAACAAACAGGTCGGCTACAACGACGAGTTTGGCGGCACGATCAAACCCACGGCGGCCGGCGAATATGACGTCATTTATGCCTTCAGCCTTGATGGCGGAAAATCGATGACCTACTGCGACACCGACAAGCAGGCCGACTCCCCTGCCACCGGCAAGCCTGCCAAACTCACCGTGACCGAGCCCCTTCCCGAGTTCGTCCGCGGCACCGATTTCAACTGTGGCATCGACGGCTCACAAGCCTCCATGGACACCAAGGTCGACGCCGTCAACGACATCTACGGCCAAATCTGGATCAAGGGATGCACCGAGGGCAAAGCCGAAAAATGCCCCAACGTCGTCGGTTCGCATCTCCACTACATTCAGACGCCGTTCCTCAAATCGGAGCCCATCGCCACCTCCACCAAGTGGACGCTTGTCGAAGCCGCCTACGACAAAAAAGTGGGCAACAACGACGAATACAAGGCGGGCGTCAAATTCCCGGCCGGCAACTATTCCTACGCCTATTCCTTTGATCTCAAACACGATCCTTCCGACGAATCCGAAACCGCCCAGCGCGTGTTCTGTTTTGTCAACTGGGCGTATGGCTTTGGCACCGCGGTCGTCTACGAAAATTAACGCGTTTCGCCTTTGGGCGCGCTATCCAGCCTGACGGCCGGATACGCGCGCCTCCACGGGCTATGGCCTCGCGGCCATACGCCCCGTGTGCGCCCGCTATTTCCTCCAGGAAATACGCGGGCGCCTTTTTTTCTGTCTCCATCGCGATTCAGAACGGCCTCCATCCTTTCTACAAACTTAAAGAACCATTCGCCATCAGTTCCAAAGCGGTCGCAACTCGCGATTCAGAACGGCCTCCATCCTTTCTACAAACTTAAAGAACCATTCGCCATCAGTTCCAAAGCGGTCGCAACTCGCGATTCAGAACGGCCTCCATCCTTTCTACAAATCTCCATGGACAAATCCATCATTCGAAAATTCGCCCTCCTCGCCCAAGCCCAGCTTCCGTGTGCACTGGCTCCCATTTCGCCCTCGTCACGCACGTTTTTTGCGAACCTTCCGCCCCACGCCCCAAACGTCTCTTCCGGCGAGCTTCGTGAACGCATGGCCTATCGATGGTTTTGCCGTTTTGTCGCCATACGGATTCTCGACCACCATCACGGGCTCCCCGAGCGAGTTCTGATAAATTCAAGACATGGTTTTTGTCCCCGTCTGGCGCCATCCATGTATCCGCGGGAGCCTCGCGAACACCGTTTTCAGAGACACCTTGTTCTGACCTGTCTGAATCTCCAAAAGCGCTTTCCGGAGCTTTTCACCCTGACCCAGGACGATCTCGACTACTTCCCCCAGGATCTCCTCGCCCCACAAAGTATACTCCAAAAACTCATTTGCGACATACCCGCGTCTTACTTTGAACATGTGGAACTTCTTGGCTGGATGCATCAATTTTATATTTCGCCCAAACGCGAAAATGTCATTGATCCCCTTCATGGTAAAGCCATTCAGACCCAGGATATCCCAGATGCTACGCAACTTTTCACCCCAGACTGGATTGTAAAGTTTCTTATCGATAACACCCTTGGGCGTTACTGGACAGAACATTTTTCTCATTCTCGACTCATACGTCACTTGGATTTTTATATCAAATCGACTTCAAAAAAGAAAAAAACATCGTTAACTTCTATAGATCCGCGCACCGTGACCGTTTTTGATCCGTGTGTGGGGGCCGGACATTTTCTCACCTATGCGTTTGACGTGCTGATCCGAATCTATGCCGAATCCGGATACAGTCCAAAAGAAGCGGCCTCCCTCATCATACAACACAATCTTTTTGGACTGGACATTGACCCCAGAATGATTGCGCTGTCGCGCTTCGCCCTTATCCTCAAGGCATACCGATACGACAATACATTTCTACAAAACGACATCCAGCCTCAGGTCTATGATATCGACACGTTGGACGACGCCCCCATACCACCTGGATTCGATACACTGGCCGATGCGTTACGGGACGCCAAAGTTTTTGGTTCACTCATTCACATTTCTCAAAACATATTAAATAATATACAAAACACCGATTCACTGACATCAAAACAAAAAAATGCCTTACACATAGCCAAACTTCTTTGTCAAAAATATACGTGTGTCGTCACAAACCCGCCGTATCTCAACAAATATCACGAAACGCTCAAATCGTTTCTTCTCAAAAAATACAAATCGTATGCCGGCGATCTGTTCAGCGTTTTCATTCATCGAAACATCGACTTCTGCCTTCCAAACGGATATCTGGGATACATGACTCCCAACGTGTGGATGTTTCTCAAAAGTTATGAGGCACTCAGACGTCACATTCTCACCAGGACATCCATCATTTCGCTTGTTCAACTGGCCAAAGGCGCCTACTTCAAAGAAGCCACCGTCGATATTTGTGCATTTATTCTACAAAACTCCACCGCACCCCACCCCGGCACCTACATCCGTCTGAATGCGTTCAAAGGATCCATGGACCTGCAATGTCAAAAAACCCGACAAGCCGTGCGGGACATCCACTGTCCATATCGGTTCACCGTCTTCCCGGAATCCTTTCTATCCCTTCCCGGAGCCCCTATCGCCTACTGGATCGATAATAATATACAAAACGCCTTTCTGCATGCCCCCCCTCTGCGCGACATCGCCACCCCATGTCAGGGCATGGCCACCACCGACAACAAAAGGTTTCTGCGTTTATGGCACGAAATCGACTTCACCCATATCGGTTTTGACAAAACAAGACGCGAAGCCCTCGATAGCAACTGTACATGGTTTCCATATAACAAAGGCGGTTCTTTCCGGAAATGGTACGGAAATCACGATTATGTCGTCAACTACCAGCACGACGGAAAGGAAATCAAAGCCGCCGTCATGAAAAAATATCCGTACCTGCGAAACCCGGATTTTGTCGTCAAAAACGCCAAGTTCTACTTTCAACCGGCCATCAGCTGGTCCAAAATCTCAAGCGGGACCGTCGCTTTTCGCTTCTATCCGCAGGGATTTCTCTTTGACGTCTCCGGTTGCTGCCTGTTTGGAGATGACCCCATCCGCATGGACGCCCTCTTTGGATTCGTCAACTCCATGGCGGCCAACATCCTGCTTTCCATGATTTCGCCAACCCTCAACTACGAAACGGGACACATCGCCTCACTCCCCATCGTCGACGCCTCAGAACACCTTGAGGAAATACACACACTCGTCCACGAAAACATCGAACTGTCCAGACAGGACTGGGATGCCTCCGAAACATCCTGGAATTTTGCCCGACATCCCCTTGTGCGCCCCGTGGCGCGCCTCCAAACGGCGTTTGAACTGTGGCAGATCGAATGCCGCGACCGGTTTGAACATCTTCGTCAAAACGAGGAACGGCTCAACGAGATTTTTCTCGGACTCTACCACCTCGACGCCTCGCCCCATCCCGACGACAAATCCATCACCATTCGACTGGCCGATCGCACCCGCGACATCAAAAGCCTCATTTCTTACGCCATCGGGGTATGGTTCGGGCGATACTCGCTCGACGTCCCTGGAATCGCTTTTGCGGGCGGCATCTGGGATCCCGATCGCTACACCTCCATCCGCCCCGTCCACGACAACATCCTTCCCGTCTCTACCCTTACGGCGCATTGGATCGAATTTCTGCGCGTCGCCTTCGGGCCAGAGAATCTCGACGAAAACATCGCCTATTCCGCCTCATCCATCAGAAAATACGGCACACCTATCGACATTCTGCAAAAGTACTTTAAAGATGGTTTCTATGCCGATCACATCCAGCGGACCCAAAAACGGCCTTTCTACTGGATGATTGTCTCTCGCCCCTCTCGCGCATTCCAGTGTCTCATCTACATTCACAGAGGCATCACCCAGACTCTGCGAACCCTCATCGACACCTATATTCCCAAACAAATCGATGCCGCACAGAATGACGAGGAACACCAGGAACTCGACGCCCTGAAGCATACCATTGAACGCCTTTTGACGCCCCCGCCCACCGATCTGGACAAGCTGGATGAAGGCGTTCTGCCTCACTACGCGCGTCTGAGCGACATTCTCGTCCCCATCATACCTCCGTCCGCATCCTGAACGCCGCACATCCAGGCGACAGACCGTCGCATCCAATGCCTGCAAGTCCCCCGGGTACCGAATGGATCCCTCCCCCCTTTGGACAGACCCCAGACTCGCCGACATTCGGGTTTTGGAGTACACTGTGCTTCCCTTGCACGCAGACATCAACCGGCGTCCAGGGAAGTCTTACATCGTCACATTTTTATCGAGGAATAGCCATGCCAGAACAAAAAACATTGTCTCTCAAACGCGCCATCGGACAAATGATCATTGCCGGATTTGAGGGCACAAGTCTGCCTATTCCACTTCTGGGTGCCCTCACAAAGGGCGAAATCGGCGGCGTCATTTTGTTTTCGAGAAACTTTGAGTCCCGCGAGCAGATCGCAAAACTCGTTTCCGAAATCCACGCCATTCCATCCCCCTACCCGATTTGGGTCGGCATCGACCAAGAGGGAGGGAAAGTCCAACGCATCGGAGAATCGTTTGGAAGTCCGAAAATCCCGGCAGCACAAGACATAGGACACATGACCGTCGATCAGGCCGAAACCATCGCGCGGCACGCCTCACGCGATCTCAAATCGCTTGGTTTTGACATCAATTTTGCCCCTGTCCTCGACATCCACACCAACCCCGACAACCCCATCATCGCCTCTCGCGCCTTTGGTTCGACGCCCGAAAAAGTCATCGAATACGCCATCCCCACGTTCAAAGCCATGATGGAGGAAGGCATCATTCCGTGTGGTAAACATTTCCCGGGACACGGTGACACCTCCCAAGACAGCCATACCGATCTCCCCGAGGTCATGCACGGCCTTCAACGTCTCCGGGATGTCGAACTTCGGCCCTTTGCCGCCGCCATTCAGGCGGGAATCCCGCTCATCATGAGCGCTCATATCGTCATGACCGGGTTGGGCGAACGCTATCCGTCAACCCTCTCCCCGCAAATCATGACCGGCCTGTTGCGCGAGGAACTCGGGTTCAAAGGCGTCATTGTCAGCGATGATCTCGAGATGGACGCCATCATCGACCGCTTTAGCCTCATCAAAGCCGTCCTGCTCGGCATCCACGCGGGATGCGACGCCTTTCTCGTCTGCCGATCACAGTACCTTTGGCTGCCCCTGTGCAGCCAAATCCTCGCCGAAGCCCAGAAAGACGACGCCCTTTCTGAACGCATATTTGCCTCCGCACACCGCATTCTCGAGGTCAAACGTCAATATATGTCGTAATGATGGTGTGGGCGAGCCTCTCCCCACACCATACACTTTAAAAAAAACATCCGTGTACCATCGCCCCAGCCCCATGTCGGGCTACTGTTCTTGGCGTGCATTGAGGTCTTTCACAAGAGTGCGGTAAAAATCCCATTCGCATCCTAGTTTTTTTCACGCCTGTAAAGCCTGATCCATCGTCAGATCGAGACTAGCCATCCAATTGACGATATCCTCGGCCTTGCCTTTCTTGAGGCCTTTTTCCTCACCTTCTTTAAGGCCATCATTCTTTGCAGTATTCACGCGATTTTGCACATCTCGATCGCTGCGCGATACGGCCTCTGGCCGCCCGCTATGGGCTCAGCCTGCGGCCTCCGCCCATACACGGGCGCCTTTCTTGTTCTCCCATGCTTCGCAAAATCACACCGATACCTAAAATTTTATTCTGCGCTTTTTTGTTTAAAAAAGGTTGATTTTTTTAAGATGTCATAAATTTACATCGCATGGTGTGATGTAGATTACAAAATACATATGAAGCGTCTACTCCCGTGTAAACCATTTTATCTTATCGCTCACCTCAAAGGAGTTCGTATGAAGAAAATTTTAACATCCGCACTTTCACTGTCTTTATTGGCTTGTGCTTGTTCGCCAAAACTGCAAGGTGATAATTATGAAGACCTAATGTCCTCTGCGGAAAAAATCTCGAAAGAGGGGATCCTGGACGGCGATATAGACTACCGTTTGTTGCAATTTGCCATCAACTATCTAGTTTCCGAGTGTCGTCGGGATGGTGAATTAAAAAAACATTCTATTGATGATGAAAGCTTTGATGGTTCAAAAAAAGATACTTGCGCTAAAGAGCTTGATGGTAGAAGGGCTAAAGACCTCATTCAAGAGGCAAGAGATGAATTTGGAAAGTTTCCACGTTCTAGTTCTCTAATTGAATTCATAAAGTGGCTCGATAAAGATCTATTCAAAGAATACGAAAAAAATGCACTCACCTCGTGGGGAGACTCAGATCCTAAATCATTAGAAAAATTCCTAGAAGAACGCAAAAAAGAGTTTATTTCGATGTTCGGTGGCATACTAAAATCTTGTTTAGAGGAAAGCGCCGGAGAAGAATTTAACAAAAAAAACAAAATACAGACAAATATATTGATAATCTTCTCAGTTCTTTTGAACATTTTGATGGCTTCACGACTTTGGAAATATATAATATAAGTTCACCCCCTGACGTTGCTAAAGAACCACTTGAAAACTGTATACAAGAACACTTCTCAGGCAAATATGTTTTTGATGCTATATTTGATTAGTTGATTATGGTTTATAATAACATACGATTAGAATCCTCTCTTTGACGATTGAAAAAAAAAGCGGCGCGTATCGGACGTCAGGCCGATAGCGCCGCGCGCGGGCGTATGGCGCAAGCCATAGCCCGCGCCCATAAAAAAACTTCAGAGACTGAGTTTTTTTCTCCATGCTTCGGCGACGAGGAGTTCGTCCGGGGTGTTGACGCCCATGACCTCGCCCGGATCGTCGGCGACGATGGGCTGAACGGGCATGTTTTCGCGGTTGGCGATTTCGACGATGTCGGTGAAGTAGAACTCGTGGGCATCGTTGTCATTTTTGATTTGCGGGAGGGCGGTTTCGAGGAAGGCCATGGGGACGCTGTAGATGCCGACGTTGACCTCATGGATGGCGATTTGCTCGGGAGTGCAGTCCTTAAATTCGACAATGCGGGCCACGTTGCCGTCTTCATTTCGGACGATGCGGCCATACGCCGCGGGTTCGTCGCGAACGACGGTGAGGCATATCAGGGCTTTCTGGGCTCGCTTGAGCATGAGTTTTTTGAGCGTTCCGGCCTGAAGGTTGGGAAGGTCTCCGGGGAGGACGATGGCGTATCGTGCCTTGAGGGCCTTCATTTTGTCGAAGGCAGAACGGACGGCGTCGGCGGTGCCCAGGGGCTCGGCCTGGACGGCGATGTCGATATTGAGCGCGTGTCCGTCGAGCATGAGGTGCTGGCGGATGGCATCCGAGGCACTTCCCACGACGACAATGACATTTTCGATTCCGGCGAGCTGGCAGGCGTCGAGGGTCCAGTCAAGCATGGTGCGATCGGCGACTTTGTGGAGCGCCTTGGACTGCATGGAATGCATGCGTTTTCCTTTACCGCCGGCCAAAATAACAGCAACGACATCTTTCATCGAACTAATCCTATTCTTCATAACGCACACTGGAGGTGCACGTTTCGTGGACATAAATGGCGGAGAGACAGGGCAGGGAGGGCTTGAGGCGTCGATAAATCCACGCCGCAAGGATTTCGGAGGTGGGATTTTCGAGGCCGTCGATTTCGTTGAGATAATAGTGATCGAGGACCTGATGCAGGGGCTGCCAGGCGGCGGTGACCTCGGCAAAATCGACGACCATGCCGCTCTCCGGGTTGACGGGGCCGGTCACGATGACGTCGATTTGGTAGCTGTGGCCGTGAAGCCGGCCGCATTTGTGCCCTTCGGGGACGTGTGGGAGGCGGTGGGCCGCCTCGAAACGAAATGTTTTGGACAACGTGGTGGTAGACATCAGCGCTCCTTGTGATTTGTCCTATTATACGCCGCGGGCGGCGGGATCCCAGATGACTTTTTGTATCTGCAGGTTGAAACGGATGGGGAGTCTGGACTGGCAAATCCACCGGGCCAGCTCGGGCATGGAGAGCTCGCCCCAGACGGGGGAGAAGTGCACGATGACGCGCCCCATCGCATCGTAGGTTTTGAGTTTATCGACGCACCAGTCGAAATCGTCACGGGAACTGACGACGCACTTGATTTCGTCTTCGTCACGCCATGATTTGGCGAACTGCGACCACAGGACGGAATCGTGCGGGACGTGGCTGCCGGGCGGTTTGAGATCGATGATGCGATGGACGCCGCGAGGGACGTCGTCCAGGGGAAGCGATCCGTTGGTCTCGATCAAAACGCAGTACTCGCGTTCGAGAAGCTGTGTCATGAGCCGGCATGCGCTGGCGCGCTGCATCATGGGCTCGCCGCCCGTGAGTTCGACAAGGGGGCACTGGAAGTCGGCCACGCGGGAGAGGATGTCGTCGAGCGTCCAGGGCGAGCCGTCCTGATAGGCATACGTCGTATCGCACCAACGGCATCTCAGGTTGCATCCTGACATGCGCACAAAGACGCAGGGCTGACCGCTGAAACTCGACTCGCCCTGAATCGAATGGAATATTTCACAAATCCTGAGTGTGTCCGTCATGATCTATCGATCCTGGATGACCTGTCTGGGTTACTGGGCGTGTCTGGCTTCCTGCGAAGCCAAAGCCTGAGCGATGGCCACGACGCGGGCGCGATCGACGGGCAGACGCCAGTTCGCATCGACTTTGATGGACGTCCCGACGATGAGCCCGTCGGCCTGAGCTCCGAATCGCGCCGCGTTCTGGGCGGTGATGCCCGACCCGATGATGACGGGAAGACCGGCCGGGCGCACTTTGGCGACGTCCTCAATGTGGGCCTCGCATCCCGTCGAAACGCCCGTGACGATGAGCGCGTCGGCACCGCAGAACGCAAATCCATGGGCCAGATCTTCAAGACGCGCGTCACTCGTGATCGCGTGACAGGAATGTTTTTTCTGCACGTCTGCCCAAACTTTGACCGACGACCCGAGGCGTTTGCGCAGACGGAGGACTTCCGCGGCGGACGCATTCATCATGCCTTCGTCGGCGATGTGGGCGTAGGCAAACGCCTCGGCACGGATGAACCGGGCGCCGCAACACGACGCAATGCCCATGGCTTCCTGGTTTGCGCCCGCGAGGACCTGAATGCCCACGGGAAGATCGAAATGCGAGACAATCCGATCGACGACGATGGCCATGGACGACACGATTTCGGGGCCAACATGCCCGTTAAGGTAGGGAAGATCCGCCATGTTTTCGACGAGAAGGGCGTCACATCCCCCCAACGAAAGCTGCTCGGCATCCCGCATGGCCCCGTCGATAATTTCGCGCATGGTCAGATGGCTGTCAGGCGTGCCGGGCAGGGCGCCAAGGTGAACCATTCCGATAAAAGCACAGTCATTTTTCTGAGTCTCAAACAGTCGCATCTCGCCATTTTCCTTATTGTTCAGAACACTCAGGGTTCTGCAGTTTCTTGTGCGGGGAGTTCGTCCGTAGAAAGGGTCTCAAAGATGGACTCGACGGAGGCCATATCTTCCATGTGACCTCGCGCACGGCATCCGGACCCCTGAATGGGGACGAGGGGATGTCCGGTTTCGTCATACCAGTCCGGACGGTATCCGTATTTGAGGGGATCTTTGGGATCCGGGAGATAAAATCCAAGGGAATCGGCCTCAAGCATGGCGTCGAGTTCCGTTTTCGGTGGACAGCAGGGTTCAAACGGAACCGGAATGCCGCGCTTGGCAAAACGCGCGCGCATGGTGGCCAGCATGTCGGGATCGCATTTGCGCGCATACATCGCGTTGATATAAAAATTGATCGTCCTCTGCAGCCCTTTCCCCAACACCGCCTGGCCCCTGTAAACCTCGCCCTTTCGCGGCCTCGGGATGATCGCCATGAGAAACGCGCATTCCTTGAGCGTCAAAGCCTGACTGCGCTTGCCAAAATAGTATTTGGCGGCCTCTTCAATGCCATAAATTTCGGGGCCGAACTCGATGATGTTGAAGTAGACCTCCATGATGCGCTTTTTGGGAATCCGTACCACCGACTCCATCAGCCATGTGTAGAGAACTTCCTGGAGTTTTCGCGACACGGACTTGGTTCGGTCAAAATAGAGGTTCTTGATGAGCTGCATGCTTATCGTCGAGGCCCCCCGGCTGAACTCGCCACGCGAGAGGTTGCGTTCAATGGCGGCCTTGATCTGGAGGGGACTGAACCCATCGTGCGTAAAGAAGGATCCGTCCTCAGTCGTCGTAATCAACTGAACAAGCCAGGGATTGAGATCGTCAAAAAGTACCCATTCGGGGTACATCTCGCGAATGTCATCGGCGGTAAGGCGAGGGGTATAAACGGGGATGGCGTCGATGACGACGGGATAGATGGAGGGGGGAATGACGATGTCGTGCGGATTCAGGGCGTTGGGATCGACCACGTGATGGACAAAACCGTCGTTGAGCTGGGCCAGACTGCGCCCGGACGGCCAACCCGTCACGCCAAAATCTTCCGACATCGTCAGGTTGAACTGGTGCTGGGCTTCCGAAATGGCGTCAAAAAAGCCATGCGTTTCAAAATGAAGGCCGAGAGACCCCGTCCAGGTGAGCCCGTCGAGTTCGGAACGCAGGGCATGGGGAATGGCGTCAAACAAGACCTGCATGGGCTGAGGATCCAGATCGGCCGTCAGGCGGAAACGCCACGATTCCTGCGGTTCACGGCGATCGCGGTTGCCCTTGACGCGCACCTCGTGCACGGCCTTGGAAAGCGATCCCCCGAGCCGAAGGCTCGAACCGCCAAGCGACAGCTCGACGTCGTCGAGAAAGAAAGAGGGCTCTTTGAAAAGCGCGCGAGCCCGCACGCCAACCATGCCCTCAATGGCCATGGGCTCGTGACTCAGGGCGCCCATCTGAATGAGGCCCCCCGAGGTCGACAACGACGCATCAAGGGACAGCGACTGCGGTTCAAATGCGTACCGATAGCCAATGTGCGTTTTCAGACGCGCTTCGCTGAGATCGATCGAGGGCAGGAGCTTTTTGGCGATCGTATCCAGAACGTCCTCGGACGGATCATCCGACATAGCGGCCGCGACCTTGAGCGTGTCTGCCCCGGATTTTTCGCGAAGTTCGGCCGCAGCCGTGGCCGCACGCAGGGTGTCGCGGGCTTTGCCCACCACCTGGCCGTTCTTGGGCTCGCGCAGGTTGACCTGGAACTTCTTGAGAGAATCTCCGGGACGAAGCGAACCGATGTCCAGCGAGCCCTCGACGGTTTCATCCTGCATCGAGTACCGGCCCGATAACAGAATGTCCGACACCAGCGGCTCGACCAGCCCAAATTCAATGCGATAGTCGAGCAGACGGCGAATGCTGCGGTAACCCACCTCAAGCTGGATGTCGCCGACCTCCACGTTCACCATCGGACGCGTCCTCTGGTCTCCCACGACGACGCGCCCGTCCGTCACAAAAAGCCGCTGCGTAAAAAAGTAATCCTTGGGCGCCTTGGGTTTGGCGGGACCTTTGACCGATTCGCCCCGTCCGGCCGGACGCCATGCGTTCTGCAACGATTTCACCCAATGCGTCAGCGCGGAATCCCCGCTCCGCATGTACTCATGAACGACGGGACGGACGAGCTCGATCTCTTTAAAATACACACCGCTCACTTTTTTGGGCGGCAGACTCATGAGACGGACGCGGACTTTGTCCGCCTCGACGAGCGTGTCCGACCGCTCCGATACCAAAACCCGATCGGCCTCGAACGTCGTGGGCAACACAAAATGCAATTGCTCAAAGGACATCCGGACGCCGTCCTGGGTCAGAAACGCCGGCCCCGATCCGCTTTGAGACCTGGGAAACGACACGGAAATTCGGCCAGCATCACTGGCATCAATGCGGCCCTCAATGCGGGATTCATACGTCGTCGGGGTGCCATCCTCGACGAGCAACGCCGAAGCGGCCCCGCGAACTTCCACCTGGGCCATCTGCGTCGCCCCCTCCGTCGGCGCGATCTCGACCGACGACAGCGCCACCGCGCCCACGCTCAGACCCTTGCGCACCTCGTAGGGCTGCATCGTCAGCGAAACCGAGTCGATATGCACCTCCGGAAACGGCGTGACATACCGTTTCCACGCAGACTTGGGTTTCTGACGATCTCCCGAAGGCGTTTTCGTGCGCATCATGTCGAGGACGTCTTCAAAATTGGTCTTTCCACCGTCCACGCGCAAAGTCACCTCGATATCGTCGGCCTCGACAGAGGTGACGCGAAAATCCGATCCCACCGGCATTCCGTCCAGCGCGATTTTTACACCGTCAAACCTTACCCCCGTGCGCTCAGGCGCCCCGACATCCGACACCGTGATCCGACGCACAAATGCGCTCGACAGACCGGTCAGACGAACCCCCTCGACCGACACCTTCCGCCCCGTTTTCTCGACGGTCTGCGCAAGCGACGCATTCACCTTCTCCTGAATTGCATACGGCAAAACCGTAAACCAGGTCACCCCGATTGCGACGACCGCAATGCCGCCCCCAATCGCCACCCCCCTGCGAATGCGCCTCTTGTCACTTCCCATCGATTTTTCCCAGGTCTTTCAAGTCTGTGAACCCGATTATTCGGCCTTTTCCGAAGCGGCCAGTTTCGCCTCAAGCTCCTCTCTCAGCGCATCCACCTCTTTCTGCGTGGCCAGACCCATCTTCCGCGCAATGCCCGCTTTCGCCGAGTCCGAAATCTCCTGCACCTTGGTCAGTGCCGAAAGACCCAGATCAAGCGCCTTTTGCGCCTGCTCCGAGGCCATGATCTTTTGCATCCGTTCCGACTCCATCAGGCTCATGCCCTTCGTCAACACTTTGTCCATCAAACCGGCAATTTTTTCCTTCATCGTCTACTCCTTGTGTGGTGAGGTTCTCTGCGTTCCGGGCCTTATCGTTCAGCCACAGACTGTCCGTTTTTATCACGCCCTCGCGCATAAGTACCTCTTTATTTTTTCGGGCTGCGGCGCTGCCTTGCGCCACGCGCCGCTCCGGCGTCGGCTATGGGGCCTGACCGCCCCATACGCCGACGCTTTCTAGAATGGGCGGCGCTGCCTTGCGCCACGCGCCGCTCCGGCGTCGGCTATGCCTTGCGCCATACGCCGACGCCATCTTGTTCTATCCCTGTTGCACTCGCGCGCAATCCGTGATATGTCTCGAACGTTGCGTGACGTTGGCCACGCTTTTTTTTTTCTCTCAAAGGAGTCAAAAATGGCGCGCGGTACGGATTTCTGGTCCGAATTCATCGTTCACATCCCTCTCCCCACGGCGTTCGACGAGCCCAAGCAGAAAGCGGAACTCCTCGCAAATGTCCGCTACCTTCTTCTCGTGGGCAGTCTCATGCGCCCCCGACGCCTGGCCAAACTCGCCCAGGAAAAATTCGGTCTCAAGCACCTGGGAACCTACTTCAATATCGTCGATCACTACGAAATCTGCGACCGCGAGTACTGCATCGAAGTCGTCGATCTCGGCCTCCCCACCGGCGAAACCATGGCCATCGTCAGCCACGGCATCGGGGGATCGGGCGCAGAAATCGTCATCAAGGAAATGCGAGCCCTCATCCACTGGTCAAACGCATGGCTCGGACGCGACGAGTCAAACGTCCAGTTGCGTTGCGTCGGCCGAAGCGGGACGCGCGGAACCCTCGGAGACGTCGCCTATGGCACCGTCGGCGTGTCGACGGCATCCTACAACGATGCGTTCGACGTCGCCCTTCCCAATGCCGACCTCAATCAGCTCATCCTAGAATCGGCCAAAAAACTCGACATCCCCACCGCACTTGGGGCCGGCGTGTCCACCAATTATTTCTGGCTTGGCCAGGGACGCCATGTCCCCGCCGAAGGCCGCATCGCGCCCCACATCGAGGCCGAACGCGCACAGCGCGCTCAGGACAAACTCTGGGCCTTTGTCGAACGCGGAATCATTTTCGCCGAAATGGAGGACTATACCGTCCATTCCATCTGCACTGCCCTCGGCATCGCCTCGGCCTCCGTCGGGGCCGTCATCGCCCGGCGTTTCGATGTCCAAAAGGGCGAGTTCATCATCGATTACGATCGAAACGCAAAAGAACGCGCTGAACTCCTTCCCGCCCAGGCCATCATCACCGCATTTGTCGAACACGCCAAAAAAGTGAATGCCTGATGTCTTTGATGTGTGGGGACAAAGTCCCCATACATCCTTTTTTGCGCTTCTCATCAACGCGTGAGACTGAAATCCTTTTGATTTTAGCCTGTGTTTTGGGTTTGGCCTGCGTTTTTAGCGAGCATCGGGGAGACTTTCGATTTTGACCCGGATCTTTTTTGCGTTTGACGCGCCCGGTCTCTCCACCCTGTGCTCCCCAAAACAACCCTCGCCAAGGATGCCCTAAATCGCGAGTGACAGAGGGGGTAGCGGCGTATTGAGGCGCAGCCGAAATAGCCGCTCAGGGGGAGACTTCCCCCTCACAAAAAATAGCATTTTCCTAATGCTTCTTTTTCAACGCCCGGACATGAATCCCAAGCTGGTTCATGCGCACGGTAATTTTGTGGCGCATTTCCTCGGAATCGTCGCCAAACAGCCGCTCCCCCATCCGGGCGAGGTCCCCTTCACACGCCTCAAACATCGCGCACAAATAGCGGCGTTCAAGCGTCTTGCGGAGTTCGGCAAAATCAGACACGGCACCGAGCTCAAACGGCGCAACCTGTACCGAACCTGTGGGGGATGGCGTGGCGAGGGCGGCACGGGATGAACGGTCAATGCCACCCAGCAAGGACAGGGCATAGTAGGGATCGATCTCGATGATCCGGCTCATGGATCCGGCCGCACGCAGGTCATAGAATGCCTTGAGCAGAAGGGTGTCGAGAATGCTTTCGAGCTCGCGCGTATTCCCAGGCCACGAGTACGACATAAACAGCTCCCGTGTTGCCGGTTTGAATCGAATCACCGCCTCATGCTCGCCAGTTTTTGGCAACACCCCAGAAAACGACACGATCATCGTTCCGGCATGGTGTGTGCGGCGAGAAAAATCCTCGACATACGGCTGCATGTCACTGCTTTTGAGGATTTTGTGGACGAGCATGTCGATAAATTCAGGCAGATCCGCGAGACGATCGCGCAGGGGAGGCAAGGCAATCCGCATGGAGGGGGCAAAACGCATGTACAAATCAAAGCGAAAACGGCCAGCCTTGACCTCGTCCTCGAGATCGAGATGCGTGGCGACGATCACCTTGACGTCGACGCGACGACGCGTCTCGTTGGACGCCCCGACGCGCCGCACGGTCTTGTCCTGCAAAAAAAGCAAGAGTTTGCGCTGATTTTCGGGCGAAAGATTGCCAATCTCATCGAGAAAAAGCACGCCACCTTCGGCTTCCTCGATGAGTCCCATGCGATCGGAGCTGGCCCCGGAATAGGCCCCCTTGACATGGCCAAAAAGCTCACTTTCGACAAGCGTGTCCGGAATGGACGAAAGATCAAGGGTGACGAGATTCCTGCGACCACTGAGCGGAAAAATGATCTGCTCGACGAGAGAGCTTTTGCCGGAACCACTCGGCCCAGTGATAAAAACCGTGCGCGTTCCAAGACTCATCATTTCAATCTGCCGGCGCACGGACTGCACATGCGGAGAGGAACCCCAGAAATAATTCTTCTCGGCGGGTTCCTCCCTGTTCATCTGAACGAGGCTCTGAATGCGCGCGGCAAGCGTGTCGAGACTCGCCTCATCGTCGACAAACTGGAGCCCTTCCATATCCTTGAGAAGGCTTGACGCGCCCTCCGGAAGGCGGCTTCGCGCCGTCATCAGCACGACGGGGATTTTGCCAAACGTCGTGTGATGCCTCAGGAAACGCGCAATGATGAGGCCTTGTAACGCCTTGACGCGATCTTCCGTGTTCAGGGCCGGTTCGTCGGGAAGCCAGAGAAGCTCATCCTTGTCGAGATCGTCAAAACGCACATCCATTAAGATGGCATCGACATGATGACCGGCTGCATGCGCGCGATCAAGCGCACTCACCATTTCGGAGGCCGTCCGCGCGCGGCGTCTCGGACAATTCTCCCGTTCGGGACAGGCCAGACAGTCGCACGTCCTGTCACACAACGTCGCCCAGCAAAAACGCCTGATAAACGTGGCATTCGACTGAAGCCGGTCCACGAGCATGAGGTGATCGTCCACGACGAGTACGCGAAGGCGATCGGATTTTTCGGGAATCTGGGGAAGCCGCGCGGCGCCCCCGCCCCCGCGTTTGGCATCCACCCCGGACGACAGAGGCGACGACTCAAAACCAAAAAAATCGAGCGCCGCCAAGGCATCTCCACCAGATTCGGGCGATGCCTGCGCACACGTCTGTTCAAATTCGCTCACGCCCGCGACGATCTCATGCAGCAGGTCAAGGACCTCCACGGGAACCGTGCCGCCCTGTCTGAGGCGTTCGCGCAACGCCGCTTCGCGCCCCGACAACACCTCACAGAGCGACTCAATGCGCGACAGCGGCGGATCGAGCTCCCCCTTCCAGGCGTCATCACGGCGAAACTTGAAGCCCCACACCGCCGCCGTTTTGCACAGACCCGTCGCGCTGTCAAACAGTCTGCGCAAAAATACCCTCGAGGCACCGAGGTCCAGTTCCTGACCGGGTTGAGGGATGTCGAGGTGCTTGATGAGATCGTGACGCAGTCGGCGCGCCATTTCTTGTGGCAGCATGGGTTTGTCGCAAAAAAAACCGACGCGCCCGGCGGGCACGCGGAGTCCGTCCTAAAAAAACAACAGTGTCAACAAAATCCCCGTCACGGCAATCGCGAGCCCTGCCATCAATGGGCGTATCCATACACGAACGTCGGATCGCGTCAGACGGAGCCTGCCAAAGATATACTGCATGTTGACCCCCACGCCCACGCCAAACGCCACAAAGACAAGCCACGCCACGTACCACGCCCCCGCCGTGGGACAAACCCCAAACAGCATCCATATTCCGCCAGCCATGATCCCCGTGCGAAGAAGCGACGAGAACAACCGGCGGCGTTCCCCACCTATCGTGATGAGAAGCCCCTCAAAGGCAGAGGCCGCCACAAACGGAATGCTCAAACACAAAATCCGCGCTATCCCCACCGAAGGCGTCCAGGACGCATCATAAACCACCGGAATCAATCCCATGGCCGGAACCATGACCCCCACCGCCCCAAATCCGCATACGATAACCCCCTTCATGACCTTGACGAACAGTTCGCGAAGCCTCGCCTCGTCGGACTGAAGCTTCGCAAACGACGCAAAAAACACATTCGTCGCCGCCCCCATGAGGGATTGCACAGGCGTCGTCGAAAGCTGCTGACCCTGGGCATAATACCCAAGAACCGCCGGCGGCATGAACACAGACAACAAAAACATGTCCAGCCGGTTCGCAAGCTGCGTTATCGTAATGTTGCCCAGCTGAAACATGCTGAACGAAAGCAGCCGGCGAATGTCCGACCAGACAATGCGAAAGCCCGGACGCCACTCCACCGCCACCGACGACGCAATCCAGCGCACCGCCCGCTGAACCACCAGCGCCCACGCAATGCACGTCATCGTTTCCCCGCACACAGCCAGCCACACCGCCGTCACGCTAAACGAAACCTCCCCCACCAAATCACGCACCGCAAGACTCGTAAACCGGAGCTCCCGCTGAAGCAACGCATTGGGCAATATGGCCATCGCACTCAACGGCACCGCAAACGCGCTGATCATGACGAGCCACGCCGGAACCGAAAATAACGCCTCCAGCCCAGCCGCACCCACAATCATCACAATCCCCATCACCACAGACGCCCCCACCACCAGCGCAAACACGCTCTGCCCCATCCGCCGCGACACCGACGACTCACGGATCAACGCCGTCCCAAACCCAAAATCCGATACCGCCACGACGAGATTCGTCAGCGCCATGATGACCGCCGACCACCCAATCTCCGAGGGCGCAAGCCAAAACGGAAGAAGGCATATCGTCACAAAACGAAGCCCCATCGCAAACACGCGCGCACCCATGCTCGTGGCAAGCGCCTTGACTATCGTCGTCAAATAATGCGTGGCCATCCTTTTCCTGTCATCCACGATGCGCCGGTTTCAGCCACCAAAGCGTCGACGCTCGAATGTTTGTCCGTGGTTTTTTTGGGGGGGGAAGTGTCCCCCCAACGTCGCTATTTGCCCTGCGGGCAAATACGCGCCGCCCCCCTCTGACTGGCAATACCCAGCGAATCCCCACAACACCATGACTACGGCCGAACCTCATAGCGGTACTCAAAGGCGTCCTGCGACGAAACCATCGACTCCACCCCATGCTGAAGACCCTCCGTGACCTGAGAGGCCCCCGTCATCAAAAGTTCGCCAAGCAACGTGTCGGCACTCTTCTGCGGATACACGAGCACGTAACGCCCCGTAATCCCCGCACGCTGCCTGAGTTCATCAAGCGCGGCATTCATCCCGCCAAGCTCGTCGACAAGCCCAAGCCGGTGCGCTTCCATCCCCGTCCACACGCGGCCATCCGCCAACTGACGGACCTGGGCGTCAGGCAGCTTGCGCGCCTGCGACACATGCATCACAAACTGATCCAGTATCTGCCCCCCAAGTTCCGCAAAATACGCCCGATCCGAATCCTCAAACGCACGGTACGGCGACCCCGCATCCTTTAAATCCCCCGTCTTTATCGTGTGCACCTTGACCTTGAGAAAATCCATGAGCTCACGGAACTCCATGACCTGGGATATCACTCCAATCGATCCCGTCAGCGTCCCTGGATTGGCAAAAATCTTCGGGCCCGCACACGCGACATAATACCCCCCACTCGCCGCCATGTCCCCCATGGATATCACCGTCGGCTTCTCGATTCTGCGAATCCCTTCGACGAGTTCCTGACTGGCCGACACCGATCCCCCGGGGGAGTCAATGCGTATCAGCACCGCCTCAATGGTCTCATCCTCACTAAAATCTCGCATCTGCCGCAATGTCACATCCGCAGACGCAATCGTGCCGCGTATCTCCACAACGCCAATCCGCGCGCCGTCCGGAACCCCAGGAGACACAAGCGTCGTCAGCGCACTCATGCACAAAAAAACAACCACGACAAAAAATACGACGACCGCCCAAAAAATACCGCGACCGCCGTTTTTCTCCACACGCGTGTTCTCGCTCAATCCCAGTTCTCCCACCTCAAACGCAAGACAAAGGCATCCCCCCGACACGCCAACCATCGCGCAAGACGCCCCATTCCACACCCTCGTTCACCACCACCCACACCTTAAAATACAGAAAAAGAGACTCCAAGCGCTGAGTCTCTTTCTCTGTTCGTCCCATCGGCATCCCTTGCCTTTAGCGGACTCCATGTCCATGACGAATCTTTGGGGAATACTGCAAGTTCATCCTGAACCCAACGGCATCCATGCCGCAATATTCCATGCACAATCTCCAATCCCTATCCGTGCCTTTGCCGTCCATGGCCACGCGCCGAAAGGAATAATTCGCATTCGGTACGGCGCTTAAGACTATCCAATCATGTGTCCTAAAACAAGAAAAATATGAATAACATTTCAGTATTTTACCTCACCATCGAACACATTTTATCACCACCCACTCTATATCTAATTTTATTCAACACCCCCGTTCTATCTCCGACACCGGCAAGCGAAAATCTATCCGACCGTAAGCCGCCTTGAGGTTGGCGCTTGTGGCAAGAAAAATACCCTTCTGAACCGCCTCCAAAGCCTCCTGCCAGCGCGTGGCACTCCAGAGTTCCACATGCCCGCGCTGACCGACCCACACCACCTCCCGTTCCAGTCCCGCAAAGCTCTTCTGCAACGGGGCGATCGGGATGCGCCCCTGGGCATCCAGAGGATATTCGCGCGCGCTGGCTCCAAAAAACCGATCCAACAGATCGGCATCGTCACCGGGCAACGCGCTGTAACGCCGTGTCAGATCGTCAAACCCTTCCAGGGAATAGACAAAAAGCTGACCCGACAGCCCATACGTCACCACGACTTCCCTGCCCGTATAATCCTCTTGCACTCCCAGAAGTCCCTCACGGAATTTCTTGGGAACCGCCACTCGCCCTTTGGAATCAAGCGTGTGCTCGTATGTGCCGCGAAAATAAACGTTCAAGGCATGCCTCGACTTAAATGGGGAAAATCCCCACTCAGCCCCACCGCTTATCCTCTTTTCTTCACGCCCATGTCAACATGCGATTTTTGACAAATCTTCGCATTGTGCATATCCCCATCACAAAACCTCACGATCGAATACAATTCAGATAATGTAATTATTTACAAAATAATCCACACCAACACCTTCTTTACATCTCCATACACCACACCCCATTCCACGCCACTTTCCCCACTTTTCCCCACAAAACCCAACACCAAACACAAAAACTCGGTTAAACATCCTCTCCACGCAACGCCCTGGAAGGCTCGCAAAATCTGCCACCCCACCAAAAAGGAGACCGGCTTATGGATGCACATCGGGAAGTGATCATTCGACGCATGACCATCGAGGAACTGGACGACATCCAGAAACTTTATGCAGAACAAGTGGCCAGCGACGGCGATCCGCTCGCAAAACTGCGCGTCAATCCCAAACAACACGCATGGGAAATGCGCCGTATTCGCCAGCAATGGCTCGCTTCACAAAAATACCTGCCCTACGTGGCCGTCGCCCACCCCACAGAAGACACCCCAGACCAGCCACCACAACTCATAGGCTATGCGGCCGCCATCATCGAACAGCAAGCCCACCTCTTTGAAGTCGAAACCGTCGCCAACCTGGGCGAACTCTGGGTCACCCCTTCATGGCGAGGAAAGGGCATCGGCACCGAACTCGTCGCCGAAGTCCTCCACGCCATCGACGCTCTCGGCATCTCATGGATTTCACTCCACATCCCGTGTGACGACCCACTCAAAGCCTTCTTCCAAAAAAGATTCGGCTTCAGACAAAGCGCCATCGAGATGCACCTCTGCCTCGACGACATCCCCTCAGAACACCAGACCGCCTAAACCAAAAAACCTAACCCACAAACCACACCCACAAAAAAAACACAAACGTTCGGGGGCCATGGGAGGACTTCGTACCCCCACAAAAAAACTCACCAAAACTCACAAAAAAATCAGCAAATGGCGTACATTCATGGCGCTTTTTTATTTCGGTGTTTTTTTGCACCAAAATCACCACGGGGAATGAGTAAATGACAGAGCAAACACCTGAAAACCGCCGTTATCTGACGCCATGGACCGACTCTATCGTCGAAATTCTGGGCGTACACCTCCACCGATACATGATGCCACTCCTGATGGATCACAAAATCCAGAGTCTCAACGTCATGGTGGGGTTTGAAGCCAGCCACATGCCGGCAATTACCCTGCGAGTGTCAGCGTACGGTTCCGAAGCCCTCGACAACCATGCAGACTATGCCGCATTGACCGCCAAGGCACGTTCGCACGAAGATATTGCCACTCCCATGACCGTCCAAATCGACGGAAAATCCTTCGCCGCATACCCCATCCTCTCGATTTCAGAACCCGGACGCGAACACATCCACGCCTTTGTCCTCAGCGAAAATGAAAACATCTTTAAACAGGATATCCTCACCGTCGCCCTCCGCACGCGCATCAACGAGGCCGTCCGCGCCTTCCGACACAACTCCCTGCGCATCGTCTTTGACGAATGCGAAGGCGCAAGCCCTCGCGAATTCCTCGACCGCGTTCTCGATCTCATCCCCGTCTGGTGCGGTTCAGACCATTCCGCATGCCTCATCCTCGCAAGCTCACTCGAATCCATGGTCCTCAGCGGCGTCGGGCCCGCACACTTCCAAATCGTCAACGAAAAACTCTACTGCGCGCCAGACGACCAAAACGGCACCTTTGAAAACCTCTCCTCCCTCGAATTCGTCGTCACCCACGGCCAGAACTCTGGACTCATCGGCCACGCCTTCGATGAAGTCCGACGCACAAAAGCCGTCGGACTCAACATCTTTGTCGCCGATTCCGACGACGAATGGTTCTCCATGGGCGAGGTCACAAAAAGCGCACATCGCGTGGCTACAAACGCATTCAGACCCAACGAAAAATTGACCGTCCTCCTCCCCCTGCTCTGCACCAACGAGGTCGGAGACCAGGAACTGCTGGGCTTCCTCAGCATCAACTTCTTTGAAACCATGCCCCTGGCTTCCCTCACCTCACGCGTCCTCGAAACCCTCGCCACACGCCTCGGCACCTACCTCCACCGCTCCTCCTTCTTCAGCCTCTCCGCACAGCAACTCTGGCTCCTCGAATGCGTCCGCGAAGAACAAATCGCCACTTCCAGACTCTGCAAAAAAGCCGGAAACGTTCCCCTCGACGACGTCATGCAGACGTTCATCAAAAACGTCAACCGCCTCATCGCCACCTCCACACAAATCCCATGCTTCGCCATCGGATACCGACTCCCCTCCAACAACGGAGACATCCTCCGATTCACCGCACCCCACGGCTTCACCATCTTCAACGACATCGATCTCCCCATCTACCCCTCCGAACTCGCCAGCTCCTCCCTCGCCACCCTCGCCACACGACTCAACCGCGTCATCACACTCACAGGCGGAGAAATCCGCGACGGACGCACCGATTTCCAAAACGCCATCTACGTCAACGAACAGAAAGGTACCCTCGCCGACAGCCGACTCGAACAAAAATCCTCCCCAGAATGGCGCAAACTCAGCGACTACTACAAGCCATCTCGCGAAGGAAGCTACGCCGCACTCTGCTACCCCATCCGGATGCAGGACGAAGTCGTCGGCGTCATCGCCGTCGAAGTCGACCGCGATACCAACTGGATCTGGTGGAACGGCTTCGGCTCCTACCTCTTCTATCGCCTCCTGGCCAATGAGCTTTCCTCCGATTTCGCCCTCCTGGGACTCGAACCCGGCGACAATTAAAAACTCCATCGGACGCGCCGCTATCCGCCCACAGGCGGATACGCGGACGCCTCCCGGGCGGCCCGGGGACTCGCCCCGGACACGCCCTCGGGGCGGCGGCTATGGGACAAATGTCCCATACGCCGCCGCCTCTCTTTTTTTCATACTCCACAAAACGCCATGAACACCGAACACGACGAAAACCTCCCCGCCACACCACCAGACCCTCTCCTCGACGAGGAACCATCCCCACACGACACCACGCCCCTCCAGAATGATTCCTCCAATCCCGAACACGTCGACGCCATCCCTCAATCCCAGTCAAATCCCGACCGCGAAAAATACGAAGTCTCCGTGCGCCACTACGCGCAATACCACGCCCCACACGACGCCTATTCACCAGACGTCCAAAAAAGCATCCGCTATGCGGCACGCTCTCCCATGGGACGATTCCTGGCCGACTTTTTTCTCATCCTGACACGCCCCGGCACGTTCTGGCAAAACCAGGACAAACACCCAGCCACCCTTGGGCAGCTCTTCTTCCCACACCTCACCCTCCTCATCGCCCTGCGCACTCTGGCCACCACAGCCGGCTCTCTCATAAACTCCGAGGCCGTCGCCAAACAGGTACTCATCCAGTCCCTTAGCCAGGCCTTCCTCATCTTTGTATTGCTGGGACTGATGTCCCTCATCGTCATGGCGTCTTCCGGGCTCTCCGGGGCCAAGCTGAGTTTTGACCGCGCCACCCGGTTCGTCGGTTACAGCCTGACACCGATGTTCTTCGTCGGCATCATCGGCATCATTCCCCTTCCTTATATATCGACCATTTGCGACCTCCTCGCCATGCCCTGGGCTTTTGTCGTCATGGGCACGGGCATTCTGCCCTTTCTAAAGGTCGAAACGCCCCATGCCCCCACCCTGACGGCACTCTTATGCGGACTCCTCCTCTGCCTGTGGGGCGGGCTGCCCATACTCATCCCAATCCTTTTGGGAATACTCCTTCCCTAGTCTTTGGGTGGGGGAAGCAGTCGCCCCACGCCCCCCCAAGAATGCGCAAAGGGCACATGGCATTGCCATGTGCCCTTTGCGCAGTTCATGAGACAGTGAAGCTTGGTGCGTCGTTTTTTACCGGTTTTTTTGTTGGATTGAGCGACGACCATTTACGGTTGCCTAAACATGATTCCCCCGATCCGACTGGATGACGGGGGAAATCAATACCTCTACTTCACCTGATAGATCTGGAACTTGTTGCCACTGAGATCGAGGCTGCTTGTAGAAAGCTCCGTACCATCAAAAAGATTCTTCAGCGCATAAGTCTTCTTGAGATTACAAGTTCCAGGCTGCACATTATCCTTGGTCTTGAGGCCCACGCCGACGATGAGGGTTTCCCCATCATATTCGCGTTTATAGCACCATGTCGTATTGGAAAGACTCAGCGTTTCAATAGAACCGCGCGAAAGCGCCTTGTGTTCACTACGCATGACCCCAAGATTCTTGACATAGTCGAGCATGGCGGCCTGCTGTTCATTCAACCCATCAAACTGCATCATGCGACGGTTGTCGGGATCGTTAGAACCTGGCATGCCATATTCGTCACCATAGTAAATGAGGGGAACGCCAGGACGGGTGAGAAGAATCGTCCAGGCCGCCATCATGCGGTTGTAGGCATCCCATGACGTCGGCGTGGGATTGTTGCCCCATTTGCCGGTGTTGTCTCCGTTGGCAACGGAAATCGCACGCGCCACGTCATGGTTGCCCATAAACGTGCCCATCAAATCCGACTTGAATGTAACGTTATAATTTGCGGCAAGATCGTACAAACCATTGCCCGCAAGAACATTGCCAAGTTTATAGTAAAGCGGAAAATCGAACTGGGCGTGGAGCAAATCATCGCCAATATATTTATTCAGAAGACCGACGTCCCCCGTGAATGTTTCGCCAACCATATAAAACATAATGCCCGTGTTGGCAAAAAGGGCATCGGTGGCGGCACGCAAATCCTTGATGAACTGAATGGCAATGTGTTTGACGGCATCTACACGGAAACCATCAACCCCGGTTTCCTTGATAAGCCACACGGCATGTTCCACCATCAACTTGCGGGCATCGGCATTGTTAAAATTGATATCGGGCAAATCCGCCGAAAACCAACACGTTTCGGGGTTATTGTCCCAGTTGTTGTTGTTGTCGCACAGTTCGCCAGGCTGACCCGTGCCATTAAACCAGTCCTTGTGTTTTGTATACATAGGACTGTCCTTGTGGACATGGTTGGCGGCAAAATCGACGAGCACACGGATTCCGCGTTTATGACATGCCTCAACCAGAGCCTGAAGCTCCTCCATCGTACCAAAATGCGGCTCTATCGCCGTCAGCTTCACCCCTTTGGACTCTGCCGACGTGAACTCGGACTGATTGTTCGCCGTCATAAACGTCGTCACCGGCCAATAAGAATGGTAGGCCGAATAACTGTGCGTGTCACCATTGGATCCGTAGCTGATATCCTGAGTGTTCATCGACACCGACGATATCCACAACGTGTTGACGCCAAGCGCCGTGAAATACCCCTCCTCGACTTTCTTTTTGAGACCGGCAAAATCACCGCCATACCAGTCTGCCGC
The DNA here is from genome assembly GCA_945875805.1 of uncultured Myxococcales bacterium. Taxonomy (GTDB): domain Bacteria; phylum Myxococcota_A; class Bradymonadia; order UBA4248; family UBA4248; genus UBA4248. The sequence continues at coordinate 36,598 of CAMCLY010000008.1, forward strand.
CGCAGAATTAGACGTGACATTGGATTTTCTATCATTCGATGTGTCGCCATTATAAAAACGGTCGGTAAACGCAAAATATAACAAGGCATCATGCCAGTCGAATGCTTTGTCTTCAACCCATACGGGCACATACAATTCCGACGTTTTCGAGCCATTTGTCGCCATCACGCGGTAATTATAACGGTTATTCTCGGACACCGTGTCCGTGACTTTTGTGCCGTCAAAAGACGCACTGCCACTCCCACCCTTGACTTCCGAAATCGACCACCCCGATTCCAGATTGACCGTGAACTCGATATTCTTGCCACTGACCGACGGCTTCCCGGCGAGGTTGATCCCTTCGTTGGACGTGACATCCCCGCCACCGCCACCGCCACCGCCACCACAGCTCAGGCTCCCAGAACGCGTCCCTATCGTCATCCCACACGACGTGATCCGCGCATACGCATTGCCGTCCTGATCGTATTCACTCGTCGCCGGTTCGGCCTGATAACTGTTTTCGGCCCAGCCATTGATATAATATTTATAGGTATATTCAGATCCTTCCGTCCACTCCACTGTGATGGAATGCGAACCGTCGCCGTTCGACGTCATCTTGTAGGCCGGATCCGCCTCCTTCCAATCGTTAAACGAACCGATCAGATAAACGTCAAAATTTTCGACACCACAGGCCCCTGTGTTCGACCATTCGTTGAAATAATGGAACGTCGTGCGACATTTTCCATCATCGGGCTCATCGGGAATGTCTGGGTTGTCACCACAGCTCTTGTTGCCACTCCGCGTGCCAAAAGTCATATCACATGAAGTGATCCGCGCATACGCATTACCATCCGGATCGTATTCACTCGTCGACGGTTCGGCCTGATAACTGTTTTCACCCCAACCATCGATATAATATTTATAGGTATAATCAGAACCTTTTTTCAAATCGACTGTGATGGAGTGCGAACCGTCGCCGTTCGACGTCATCTTGTAGGCCGGATCCGCCTCTTTCCAATCGTTAAACGAGCCGATCAGATAAACATCAAAATCCGCCTCGCCACAGGCCCCCGTGTTCGACCATTCGTTATAATAATGAAACGTCGTCTTGCATGTGACTTCATCGGGATTGTCTGGGACATCGGGATTGCCGCCACAACTCTTGCTGCCAGAACGCGTTCCAAACGTCAGCCCACACGCTTGGATGTTGGCCAAGGCATTGCCTTCCGAATCGCGATCGCTGGCCGCCGGTTCATCCTGGTAACTGTTTTCGGCCCAGCCGTTAATATAATATTTATAGGCATAGCCTTCGCCTTTTTTCAAATCGACTGTGATGGAGTGCGAACCGTCGCCGTTCGACGTCATCTTGTAGGCCGGATCCGCCTCTTTCCAATCGTTAAACGAGCCGATCAGATAAACATCAAAATCCGCCTCGCCACAGGCCCCCGTACTCGACCATTCGTTAAAATAATGAAACGTCGTTTTGCATGTGGCATCCCCGGTATTTCCTGAATCCCCAGGTTCTTCTGCGTCCTTCTTTACACAAATTCCACTCTCGTTCTTCAAATACCCATCCGCACAAACGGTACAGGATTGATTCACATCATATTTATAACCCGTCTCGCACTGACACGCCCCACCATTGAGCGAGCCATGACCACAGTCAAATTCGCCGTTTGAGGAATCATCACATCCCCACACAAGAGCCATACACAGTAACAACGCTGCCTTTTTCATCACCTCTCTCCTCAATCTCGGGACATACGACTCACAGTCCCAAAAAACGCCGCAACTTCTAGCACAGAACACCATGTCACTGCAAATGACGATTTCTGAAAAATCGCCACCTGCATGGTCAAAAAAGATTTGATTGGAATGAGAAACAAGTTAAACTTCATCTCGACTGATCAAACAGTCTTTCTTCAAGATGAATCTTTCAAGGTTGAATACAATTGCCAGATTTCGATGCCAAAGAACAAAAAACCAAGCAAAAAACAACAGCACAACAATAAAAAAGAAGCCGCCGTTTGTGTAAGTGCCTTCAAATCAAGATACTAAACAGTCTCTAAGCAGTTTGAGTCGGTGTCTGTGTGTGTCGGACGTGGAGTTGAAGCGGTTTGAGTGGGCGGCTGTGTGTGTCGGACGGGGAGTTGAAGCGGTTTGGGTGGGCGGCTGTGTGTGTCGGACGTGGAGTTGAAGCGGTTTGGGTGGGCGGCTGTGTGTGTCGGACGGGATGTTGAAGTTGTTTGAGAGGGCAGCCTATGGCTGCGCCATACGGCATGCCGTTCGGGCTATCGGCAGAACTTGACACTACACCTACGCCACATGCCACAATCTATTGGTGCTTGAATGCAAGAAACAAATATGCTTAAATCAGTTTAGGTCTTTCATTGCTTTCCACATGGTGTGGCAAGTGATTGAACGTAGAAGAAGAAGAGATTAAATGAGATATTCTACAAAAATGGCATCATGCCTGAAAATAGTATTGTTGGCGTCTCTTACTTTATTGTGCAATGCTTGTGTGCAAGAAACTAATGATTCTAATGTTTCCACAGGCTGTATAGATTATGACATTCTTTTGAATGTTGAACATGATTACAATGAACTCAATCAAGGATCAGATTATAAATTTATAAATACGATTGATGAGTAAAACAATCTTGAACCTGCATTATTTAACATGCCAACTAATCGTTTATTAGAATTAAAAAGATCTCTTCAGTCATTCGATTTTAATTCTAATCAAATTTTATACCTACAAACGATAGCTTCTTCTGGAAATCTTTCGTTTGTGATTGATGTGGCGTGCGATTCTTCAATTACTGCTTATATTGGCTGGTGTGAAGGACAAGGTGGTGATTCTGCATATCACAGCCATACAATGTTTATATCATTGCCAAAAGGAGATTATAAAGTGAGATTTGATTCACCGCGTCAAATTGATTGCAAATAAATACTTTAACAAGGTAAGTTGTAAACTCCTATTGGTCATTCACCCATTGTATGTATAGGATCTTGCTTCCCATAGCCGGGCAGAGCGTGCTAATGTACGTGAACTCACGCGTATAGGTTTAATTTCGACACACGTATGACATCAACTCTTGGCATTTATAATTACCATATATTTCAAATGTTAGCTGCTCACGTGATGAAAATGCGAACTTTATCCGCTTGGAGTTGCCATCAACCACTGCTGTCCCGCAACTTTTCAGAACAGCGCAAGCTGAGGATTCACAATGGGTTCAGTCATCTTGGGCACGAGATAATCATTGAGAATTTCATTTGAGAACAAATTAATACGTATCCAATTTAAATTTTCACGCATTGAATGAACGGTTTTGGATATGGATTGAATGACGGCTAAAATGAGATATAAACAAAGCGCGCCCCAGACCTGAATCATAACCGCATTTGCAGATGTACCAAGGAATGTCTTGATTTTTAGATTCTACTTAACCCATTTAAAAAATAGCTCAATCTGCCACCGTTCTTTATAAATGTCCGCGATAGTTTGCGCGGGTAGATGCATTGCATTTGTTATGAAATGATATTCATTCTGGTCTTCTGGCGGTCAATTCCATGTCTCGGAAGAATTTTTGCCAATGTGTGAAAAACTGTTTTATATTGTACCATGGTTCGGAACTCCTTGCAAAAGGCGGTTTTTGCAGATTTCCTATTAGCAAGAAATCGGTTCCGAACCAACTATAAAGCCACATTTTTGTGTGACAGCAGTGTGAATATATCTGTAATGTTTATTTGAGTTGGTATAGAAGATGTGATGTGTAAATATGATATATTTAAAATATATATTCACTTTAGAAATAATGAAGTCATGCCTCGACGGTGGTAGTGATGGCTGTCTGTTGGTGGAACACGGGAAGATACTTGGCGGCGGCGTATGCGCGCAGGTCGCAAGACCGAGCACATAGCCGCCGCGCGCGGGCGTATTGGCCGGTGGCCGAAAGCCCGCGTCCCAGAGCCACAAAACATTGGTCACGGCCTGACGCTAGTCGGTGAGGTCGCAGAAGCCAAAGTAGAAGAGGCGGCAGAGGGTATCGGCGGCGTGTTTTATGCCGGTGGCGCGGAGGGATTCGAGGGATTTTGGGAATCTGAGTGCGGCCAGGAGTTCGAGTTCGTCGGAGGAGAGGGCGATATGGGCGTTGATTGGGGTACGATAGTTCCGGGTGACGAAAGAGGCGGAGGCAAAGATGGGCGGTGGGATTTCGACGTCGGCGCGAGTCCGGAACAGATCGAAAAGGATGGGGCCGAGCGGGATGAATTTGCATGGACGCAGTCGGACGATTTTGGCCCATTTGTCGGGGAGTCCTTCGTGGAGGGCGCATGGCTGACCGACGAGCTGAGCGATGCGTTCGACGCCCTGGCGAATGCGCTGTTCGCAGAGGGTTCCGGCCTGGCGTTCGGCATGAAGGGTTTTGAAGGCGTGGGATAGGGGGAGGTTCTGTCGGACGAGATCGGTGAGTGCGTTTTTGTCGAGGTCGTCGGGCAATGTCTGTATGTATCGTTCGGCGCTTTCGACGACGCCTTTGTGTATCGACTCGAACCAAAAGGCGCGGGCGGACTCGAGGAAGAGGACGTGTTCGGTGTCGGCGCTTCTGAATGCCAGGGTGTATTTTTTGCGATGGAGGGTGGCCGAGGCAAGGATGTCCAGGAGGCACGGGAGCTGAAAGTCGTTGAATTCGCAGATCGGGGCGCCGAGCACGGCGGACTGGGTTGAGATGAGAATCGACGGGGACTGATGGGCGGGGGTGGGGTGAAGTGCGCTTTGAATGTGATTTGGTGAGACGAGGAGGGTGTTTTCCTCATCCGGTTCGTCGTCGGGGAGATGGTCGGGGAGATGGTCGATGGAGGCCTCTAGAGCATCGAGGATGTCCTGTTCCTGACTTTTTGGGTGCGATCCGGCTTTTAGCGCGTGTGGCTCGGTGGCCGCGAGGCGGCTTGCTGGGGTCCGAACAGAGCCCGGGACGGGGTGGGATGGCGAGGAGACGGCGGGCCGTTTTCTTCGTCCGATGCGACTCTCTGATGGATCGGCGGTCTGGACGTCTGGCATGGCTGGGCGTGGGGCGCTGCTTTCGCGGTGGTGGGACGCGGTCTGGACGTCTGGCATGGCTGGGCGTGGGGCGCTGCTTTCGCGGTGGTGGG
>CAMCLY010000009.1 GCA_945875805.1 uncultured Myxococcales bacterium
GGCCGCCGGTTCGTCGGATTCGGCCGCCGGTTCGTCGGATTCGGCCGCCGGTTCGTCGGAGTCGGCCGCCGGTTCGGCGGATTCAGTCACCAGTTCATCGGATTCAGTCACCAGTTCGGCGGAGTCAGTCACCAGTTCGTCGGATTCGGCCGCCGGTTCGGCGGAGTCAGCCGCCGGTTCGTCGGATTCAGTCACCAGTTCATCGGATTCAGTCGTCTGATCGGCGAGTTCTTCAGCGGAATCCTCAATTTTTTGAGCCTCGGCGGCCTGACGCTCCGCTTCCTGCCGCATGCGTTCCATGATACGTTGTTGCATCTCGGCCTGTTCCTCCATGGCCTGACGCATCGAGGCAGGCAGAAGATCCGCCATCGACATCGATTTTTTGGGCTTCTCGGAGGACTTCACCGCCGAGGCGATCGAAGCCGGAAGCAATTCGGCCATGGAAAGCGCTTTTTTGGGAGCCGTGCGGTTCTGCGCCGCAAGCGCACGAAGCTCTTCCACCTGACTTTCATGCGAAACCTCGCCCGACGATTTTTGTTTGGCCTCTGGGCGCTGCATGGCACGCATCGCTGCCCGTTCCGATGCACTGAACCGCGAAAAATCAGGTTTCTCGACTTTCGTTCTGCAAATCTGCGTCATCACCCGCGTTCGGATATTGCGCATCATCTTTTCAAACAGAGAAAATGCCTCGCGCTTATACTCCTGTTTGGGATCTTTCTGGGCATATCCTCGCAACGATATCGACTCGCGCAACCCCGTCATCGTCGTCAAATGTGCACGCCAGAAATGATCGATCTCACGAAGATAGTAGTTCTGAGCCAGCTCCAGAAGCAGGTCTTTCCCAGTTTGTTCTTTGTACGGACTGTCCTCGCCGAGATGTGCTTCAAACGCCTTGACGACGTCGTCGAAGGCATCCACCAACGACTGATAATGTTTTTCGACGATATTCCAAACGAGATGCAACTGCGCATCGCGATCCCCGCGACCGATTCCCGACATGTCGATGTCGACCGGACATCCCATGATATTGCTCAGTTCCTTGGTCATCCCGGGCATATCCCAGTCTTCATAGGCCTTCTCGACGGGCATATGTTCATCGGCCAGCGCATAGACAATTTCTTCAAATCCGTTGAGAAGCGTGTCTTCGAGATCTTCCCCCTTGAGTATGCTGTTGCGCAACGCATAGACCGCTTTGCGCTGCGAATTCATGACATCGTCATATTCGAGAAGATTTTTACGGATATCGAAGTTCCGCCCTTCCACGCGCTTCTGGGCGGTTTCTATCGATCGAGATACCAGACGGGACTCAATGGGAATATTGGCCTGATCCCCGCCCATTCCAAATATGGCCATTTTGTTCTTGAGTTCCTCGCCACCAAAAATGCGCAACAAATCGTCGTCAAGAGAAAGGAAAAATCGGCTCATGCCGGGATCCCCCTGACGACCGGCACGACCGCGCAGCTGATTGTCAATACGGCGAGATTCATGGCGTTCCGTCCCGAGAATATACAGACCGCCTGCGGCCATCACTTCTTCTTTTTCGGCCGCGCACTGTTTGCGATATTTCTCCAAAAGCTCAGGATAGCGCGGATCGTGTTCATCACCGCCGACTTCCAAGCGGGCCATAAACTCGGCATTGCCGCCCAGGAGAATGTCCGTGCCTCGCCCGGCCATGTTGGTCGCGATGGTCACCGCCCCCTTACGGCCCGCCTGCGCAATGATCTCCGCCTCACGGCGGTGGTTCTTGGCATTGAGAACATTGTGCGGAATGCCAAGTTTTGCAATCGCCCTGCTGAAGACTTCGCTCTTTTCGACGCTCACCGTTCCCACGAGAATCGGCTGCCCCTTTTCATGACATTCGCGAATCTGCGCCGCAATGGCCTCGATTTTGACTTTTTCATTAAAGTAGATGACGTCGTTATAATCTTTGCGAATGATGTTTTTGGCCGTCGGAATACTGACGACGTCCAGTTTGTATATCTTCTTGAACTCTTCCGCTTCCGTGTCTGCCGTGCCGGTCATTCCCGCAAGTTTATCGTACATGCGGAAGTAATTCTGGAACGTGATGGTGGCAAGAGTCTGGCTTTCAGGCTGAATTTCCACCCCTTCTTTGGCCTCAATGGCCTGATGCAACCCATCGGACCAACGACGACCGTGCATCATGCGTCCCGTAAAGTCATCGATGATGACAATCTTGCCATTCTCTATGACATAATTCTGATCCAGTTTGTAAAGCGTATGCGCCTGAAGCGCCTTGTTGACATGATGCAGATATTCTATGTATTTGGGATCGTAGATATTATCAACCTTCAAATGCTTTTCGAGTTTCTCAATCCCCGTCTCATTGAGCGCCACACTCTGAGCTTTTTCGTCCACCGAATAATCTTCGTCACGCTTGAGAAACGGTACCAATTTGTTGATCTCTTTGTACAGATTGAGATCCTGTTCCAGCTGACCCGAAATGATGAGCGGCGTCCGTGCCTCGTCAATTAAAATAGAATCCACCTCATCGACAATCGCGTAATTATGACCACGCTGTACATATTCCGACAATTGATACTTCATATTGTCGCGCAAATAATCAAAACCAAATTCGTTATTCGTTCCGTAGGTAATGTCACAATTATACGAATCCCGCCGGGCCGCATTGTCCATATCCGACAGAATTTTTCCGACCGAAAGACCGAGAAACTTGTATATCTGGCCCATCCAGTCCGCGTCACGACTCGCAAGATAATCGTTCACCGTCACCAGATGCGCCCCCTTCCCGGACAGGGCATTCAGATACATCGGGCTCGTCGCCACAAGCGTCTTGCCTTCGCCCGTCTTCATCTCCGCTATCATACCACGGTGAAGCACAATGCCGCCTATCATCTGAACATCATAATGCCGCATGTTCAGGACCCTGAGCCCGGCTTCTCGCACCGTGGCAAACGCCTCCGGCAAAATATCGTCCAGCGTCGCCCCCTGCGACAGCTTCTCTTTCAATTTCGGCGTCTGCGCCTTCAAATCCTCATCACTAAGCGCGTGAATCTCAGACTCAAAATTGTTAATCTGAACGACAAGCGGCTGGAGCTTACGCATCATGCGCTCATGGCTTGTCCCAAAAATCCGTTTAAATATTCCACCTATCATGAATTGCGCTCCAAAAAGGGTTTCCCGGAAGACGACGTCTTTCTGCGGGGCTTAAAAAAGCCGACCCGTTATAGGCACGCATCAAAACTTGTCAAACTTTCACGCGGTTTTCCTTTGAATTTTTTAGGACATGCCCCGCCAAAATTGGGACATCCAAACCGCATCCTACAACTTTTCATCCTTTCTCCCTCTTTGGATACCACCCCTTCTCCACACGCTTTTTCTGTTCAAACAACTCCAGTATGGACCACCACAGCGTACAGCCCAGTACCCCAAGTATTGCGGACACCACCACCACATCTGTCCACACAGATCCCAAAAGGGCCACCATGCCAAGAATGGCAAACACAGGCCAGCATTTCGTCCCAAAATAATACTCGGTTTTGATGACTATCGGATGAAACAGTCCGATCAGAACAAACGTCGCCACCGCTATCACAATCCCTTCAAAATGATATTCCACCTGCAAACACTCCGAACGCATTTTGATCCCACATAAAAAGCGGTGCATCCGCCGCTTTTTAATCACCAATACCTTACGCTCCACGAAGCCCGCATCAGCACGCCATGATCGCGCCCAAAATACCCCTACCCCGGGCCAAACGTCGGCATCCCAAATCCGGACTCCGAACGGGATGACGCAGACTTCTTCTTCTCCTTTTCGGGATCGAAATCCCTCATCTGCATCTTGGTCATCCCCTTTGTACCAAAAACAAAAAGGGTGTTCTTGCGCTCCAGCAACTCCCTGGCCAGCTGCGTCGCCGAATTTTTGAGGTGCCACGGACTGTCCTCCGTCGGCGGTTTGCGCGATATCTGATCCCACGGACACAGGGCAATAACCTCTTCAAGAAACACCCTGAAATCATTGATAAATTTCAGATTCTCGCCCTCTATATACTGAATCTCATCGAGATGGGCATGACTGACTTCATCCAGCAACGCCTTCGCATCGACAATCGGCATGTCCGTCACTTCAAAGGGCAACGACCGCTCCAGATCATAATACCGCTCCACCTTGGGAATGTTCCTGAGAATAAACTGAGGCGTACATTCCGCCACGGCATCATCGATGTCGTTGGGACGATCCATCCTGGCCGGCTTCTCCCCCACCCCAGACGCATGTTCATGCCGTTCGGCAACCTGGTCCGCAAATTCATCATAATCCCGCGACAGGGAGTGCAAAACGTGAACTTCCAAAGGCCGCCGTACCGAACACGCCATCTCCGCATCGACATGCGCGCTTCTCCAGAATCCTGTGGAACCGTCCAATGCGGTATCGACAAACACAATCGACACATCGAGGATATCCTGAAGGCTGTCGCGATTCGATTCCTGCATGGCACTCACCCTCACTCTGCTGCAGACAAAAAAGACCGTTTCCAGAACAAATCTCGAATCATGCCCTGCGGGGGGTAGCGGCGTATGCGCGCAAGGCCGAAGGCCTGAGCACATAGCCGCTCAGGGGGGCGTCCCCCCACCCAAAAAACACATTCAATCTTTGTAAAAAGAAACGGCCTCAAGAAACCCTACTTGTCCTTGTCGCCGCTCGTCCCGACGGAAAGACTTGTATGAACCTCTTCTTCCTGTTGATAATATTCGCTCGTATAGGTGCGGTTTTGAACAATACCCAGCGCTTCCTCGATTTCGCGCGTCAGCTCGGTACAGCTCTTACCTTTGGCGCCTTTGACAGCGATTCCCACGGAACCATCGGGATTGATGGTAAACTCGATTTCCTGTTTTACTGCCATTTTTTCACCGTTAAAGTAATGACGTTGTCCTGCTTGGTCTCTTCCATGTCGAGGGTGTAGCCTTTCTTTTTCACCTCTTTGAGAACCTTGTGATAGGCATAACGCTGTTGAAGCTGATTGACAAACTGCTGTTCGTTGACCCCGCGCGTGGCTTCCACGCCCCACCAGTCGGCGAGAAGCTCGCAGCCCGTCTCGGTCACGCGAAGACCCACGTCGTACTTGCCGCTCACTTTGATGGAGATGTCGGCTTTTTCGAGCTGCTGATTGTATCCTCGGACGTTCACGCCTTCCTCGGCGTGGGTGTATTCATAGCCAAGGTCAGATATGGCCTCGAGAATACACTCAAGGTCATTCATTTTCGTTTCCACTGTTGAAAAATGACTCATCCCTGCCTTCCTTTTTTACATTTCGAGGTGGCGTATCTGTTTGTCCTCGCCGTCGTTCCCTTCCTCATCAAGGCTGGCACGACGCGCACGGCTCTTCGCCCAGTCGCGCATGTAGTCGATGCGTTCCTTCATCTGGTATGACAAAGGAATGATTTCGTTGCAGCTGCGCACGACGCTGTCGGTGTCGATATCCTTTTTCGCCTCAAACGCATCGAACAACGCAGACACAATCGCCTGCTCGATTTCAGAACCCGAAAATCCCTGGGTCGCAGCGACAATGCGCGGAATGTCAAAATCCGCAACCTTGCGGTTCTTCTTGATAATGTGAATTTCGATAATCGTCTTGCGCTCGCTCGGACTCGGAAGATCGACAAAAAAGATTTCGTCAAAACGGCCCTTACGGAGCAGTTCAGGCGGAAGCATCGAGACATCGTTCGCCGTCGCCATGACAAACACGGGACTCGTCTTCTCCTGCAACCACGTGATGAACGAACCGAACACGCGCGCCGAGGTGCCGCCGTCCGTCGACCCCGAACTCTTCGTCCCGGAGAAGCCCTTTTCCAGCTCGTCCATCCACAGAATGCATGGCGCCACGGCCTCCGCCGTCTGAATCGCCTTGCGCATGTTCTCTTCCGACGAACCCACAAGCGACGAAAATACCTTGCCCACGTCGAGACGAAGAAGCGGCATCTTCCACAACGCACCCACCGCCTTCGCCGTCAAGGACTTCCCGCACCCAGGTATCCCGATGAGAAGTATGCCCTTGGGCAACGGAAGACCAAACTCACGGGCCTTCGAACTGAACGCAAGATTGCGCGTCTTGAGCCACGCCTTGAGGATTTCCAGACCACCGATGTCGCGAAGCTTGAGATCGGACTGATAAAACTCAAGAAGACCGCTCTTGCGAATCAGATTCTTCTTCTCCTCGATGATCGTCTCAATGTCAAAATCACGGCAGACTATCAGGCTCTTTGAAAACACGTTCGACGCCTCAACCGCCGTCAGGCCAAGCGCGGCCTCCACAACCCGTTCGCGGAAATACGGATCGTTGCGAACCTGCTGGCACAGCTCGTCCGGAACGCTCTTGAGCACCTGAAGAACAAGCTCGTTGATCACCGTGCGGTTCGGAAGATCGAAATCAATCACGCTCACTTCCTTTTCAAGCTCCGTCGGAAGCTTGAACGTCGGACTCAGAAGCAGAACGTGTTTCTTGTAACGGCTCGTCTTGAACTCACGGCTCAGATCCCGGAGACGACGCGTCACCTGGGGATCCGAAAGATAGGGGTGAAAATCCCTCAGAATAAACACGGCATCGTTCTCATAACGGAAAATATGTTCCATCGCGCGTTGCGGATCGCGGATATCGTTGAACGTATCCCCGTCACCCCCCTGAAATCCTTCCGTACACGACCACGTCACAAAACGGCGGTTCCTGCGCTCGCATATCGCCCGCAGACTCTTCTCAACACGTTCCTCCTCCGTGCTCGTCACGTACAAAAGCGGATAACGCGCCCGTATGAGATACTCAATCTCCTCTTCTGATGAGACACTTGCTCGAATTCCTTCCATGTTTTGTCTGCTCCCGGCTTAGGGTTGAAAAATAAGGCTCTGCACACAAACGTCCAGAAACGCTCCAATCCAGTCTTTTCTGTTCTGGGGAGGGGGAAGTCTCCCCCTGAGCGGCTATCTCGCCAAGGGGGCATGCCCCCTTGCCTTCAATACGCCGCTACCCCCTCCTCTGGTTTTAACCAGAGATGACCTAGGTCTGCAAGGCGCTTCTTAACTCTTTTAATTTATCCTTGATCTCGCGAAGCGAACTCTGGCTCGTATCAAGAGAATTTCCAATATCCTCAAACAGAATCTTCGGATCGTGTTCGCGAAGCACACCCTCTAGACGCGCACGATCCTGGGGCTGGAGACTGCGAACGTCAATCTTCACATACGCCACAAAAACCCGCTGAAGCTCGCCCACGCTGTCCTCGAGCATCGAAAGTTCCTCGCGCCACTGGCTGACGTGATCGTTCAGCCCCTGATAAACCTCGCGGAGACGTTCCACTGCCGGACCTCCCGTCAGTCCGTCCCCTCCCGAGGCCAGTTCCCGGTTTTCGTTCCTCAGACGTTCGATTTCCGATTTCAGCGAGGCAGAAAGGGCATCCGCTTCAAGCAGTTTCTGGGATGTCGCCCGCTCAGACTCTTCAAGCGCCAACTTCAGTTTCGACACCTCATCTGCCGACGCCGACGCCGAACCCAGCGATTCCTCCGCAGCCGCCAGCTGCTTCTGATACATCTCGCATTCACTCGTCCTGCGGTTCAGCGCCTCGCGGACCTGCGAAAGCTCCTGCATCAGGGCCGTGGTGTCCGCACCTCCCCTCGATCGCAACGTGTCCTGAAGCTGGCGTATCTCACGCGCACGATCGTCAAGATTCCCCTTCAGTTCGCTGAACATCATCTCGTGCTGCTCAACCACTTTCTTCATGTCGCGATTGCGTCGCTGACTCTCTTCAAGAGACGCATTCAGCGTCTCCACATTCTCTTTGAGACGCTCGACATTTTCACGCTCTTCCTTGCATGAAAACTGGGACAGGTCCAACTCCCGCTGCAAATCCGACAGAAGGCGGTTCTTCTGCTGAAGCTGGACCTTCAGATCCGCAATGGCCGTCTCCGCATTGGACGTCGCCATGCCCTTCGATTCCAGATTCTCCTTCAGCGAAGACAGCTCCATACGGAGATTTTCCGCCTCGTCCTGGGACGTCACCAAATCCTTGCGGCACTCCTGATACTGCTCTTTCTGATGCTCCAGCTGTTCCTTGAGATTCTTGATCATCTCATTGAGACCGCCCACCACGCTCTCGTGATACTCATCACGACGCTTGCAGTCCGCAATGACCTGCTCGCGTTCGTCGAGCTTTTCCCTGAGTTCGCGCACCGCATCGTCCGTACTCACCGCACCGGAATGCAAAGAATCCAGCTCGCGGCGAAGCGAGGCGTTCTCATCCTTCAGACGAAGAAGCTCATCCGGCCCCACACCCCCACCGGCCACGGGCATGACGCCACTCGACACAGGCGCGTTCGCCACGGGCATGACGCCGCTCGCCACAGGCATGACCGCACTCGCCACCGCCGAAGCCGCATTCCCCACATACCGGTTCCGTTTTACACGTCCCGCCTCAAATCCCGCCTGGACATGAGACACCCGCTGAGGAGAGGCAGAACCAGACACCCCATCCGCCCCCGCATTGCCCGGAGTCTGACCCTGCGGCTGAACCGGCACAGGCACCGCCCCAATCACCGCACCACCCTGCGTCGTGCGTCCACACTGACCCGGTACCGCCATCCCCTGACCCGCAACCCGGCCGTTGTCTCCTGGATACCCACCTCGCGACGGCGCACCCTGATAACCACGGCCTGAATAACCTCCTCCCGAGGGCATCCCGCCGGAAGACGAACCCGGCGCATAACCGCCCCCAGAACTGCCACACACCTGCTCTCCCATCTGCGCCACATCCGGATTCGACGTCTCCTCTCGGGCCACACGAACCATAAAATTGCCGCACAGAAGCTCACTCCCCGCAAACAGCTCCAAAACCTCGCCAGGCTGAAGGCGCATCCCATCCACCTTCGTCCCGTTCGTCGGACGTCCATTCGGCGGATCCTGCACATAAAGCTTGCCATTGCGCCAGGTCACCATCGCATGCACTCGCGACACCGACGCATTCCCCGTCTGAATTCCGCAATCCGCATTACGACCTATCATCAACACGTTGTTCTGATCGTTCAGCTCGACCGATCTTTCCCAACCACCCTGATCGTTGAAAACTAATTTCACCAAGGATCCCTCTCCTTACTCAAATGCGCACCACGCAAAACGCTACCCTTTGTAAACCAATCCCACGCGCTTTGTCCACTATCCATCTAAACTTTCAGGTTGCGGTTTTCAAAACTCCCGTCCGGTTCCCTCTGAAGACCCCTTTTCCCTTCGCGCGTATTATCATGACACTCACCATCACATTCACCCATCATCTCCCACATACAACCACAGACTCGCACTCAGCGCCCTACCCCAAGCGCCCTACCCCTGTCCAAGGTTCCCCGCTCCATGATTTCCCTCACGCCCGATCTCCTCAAGCCGATCCTTCAAATACCCATCATCCGGTTTTCGCTCCAACAAAAAACGATATATCCTCGCAGCCTCATTCATGCGCTGCAACTTGCAGTGACATATATCGGCATATTCCCTTAATACATGATCAATTCCCGCAATTCCTCTGACGACTTCCTTCCGATCTATCAGGGATTCCACCGAACACGTTTTCTCGTGAAGATAATACCCAAGTTCACAATTCAGTATTTCAAGCTGTTCCTCCCACTCGTCATGCTCACGACAAATTCTTTTATAATGTTCAACTATCGCAAGTTTGTCTACATAACTGCTGTGATCAAGGAACCACCGAAGTTCCCGTTTTGCCTCATCAAATCGTCCCGTCTCCATATACAGGGCAATCAGTCTCAACCGATACTGAGTCCCGGACTTGGTGTCCTCCCCATTGCACGCTATCAACCGTTCATAAATCTCGACACCCTTGTCATACTGCTCCATGTCTATATATATCTGAGCCAAAAGCTGCAACGCCGATTCGTTGCGCGGTGACAACTCAAGTAACGACCTCAACGTCGCAATCGCCTGTTCCTTCTCACCAAGACGCTCATACCTAAGCTGCGCCAGACGCACCTCATACGAACGACGACAACCTGTCGGCGGAAAAATCGATATCTTTTTTTGATACACGTCGCCAAGCTCTCGATACAGATGAAGACTCTCATAAATTTCTTCAAGGGCATTCAACGTCTGTTCTCCAAGCGCCACCTCTTCGCTCAGTTCCGAGGCAAGCTCCAAATAATAACGCGCCTGATACAAATCATGACGGTCATATAAATAAATACATCCTATCTCCTGAAGAACCCGCGGGGACTGTTTTGAAACCTCCACCCCATCCAAAGACGCAAGAAGCCGTTCCAGTACAGACTGAACCTCACTTTCCAACGACGTTTCGGATACCAACGCCTCCCCACTCGCCTCCCCACTCGTCCCTTCCAAATGCCCGCTCACCTCCCCGCCTTCAAGCACATCGACGACAGACAGGGAACGCGATGTCAAAACTGCCGACGAAAGGGATGAATACACCGCCCCCAACGGCGTAAAAACCGGGCAGAATTTGTCCGGAACAAAACGTCCCCGGCCTGCCGGATCGATGGGACTGCAAAGCTGCGCCTCATGAAACAGCGCCTTCGATATCTGAAGATTCCCCAGTTTCTCATGAACTTCGCTCGCCTCAAGCAACATGCTCCTGCGCGTCTGCAAATCCTGTGTCACGCGCGCAAGACGTTCCAGCACCGACGCCAGTTCAAACGATTGACCCGACTTTCTAAGATAATGCCTGAGCTCCAGAAGAATAAGCGGATGGTTGGGATACCTTCCGTTCATACGACGAAGGCTGTCCATGATCCTGGATGTCGGCGCCTGAATCATTTCATAAAAACGTGTCAAAGAAAGCGTTTCCTCTATCGCCTCCGACGCCGGAAGAATTTCGATAAGCGCCAGTCGATACCCTATCTCCTCCTCCTGAAGTCCGCGACGACGACACCGGGATATCTCCGCATACAACACCCGTACATCGTTTGCATTCAGACCACGCGCACAGTTAAGGTGATATTCCGCGTCGGTGGTCAGCCCAAGTTCTCGTTCGTATATATTGTATAATGTCAGATGGATGGCAATCTCATCCTTGACATCCAGAGAAACATTATTCTTCAAAAACTCAAGACATACCTGTACCATCTCGTGAAACGAACCCGTCGTCTCCAAATCTTTAAGCAGTCTCGACAATACAACCATGGAACATGGATCAAGACGCAAATGATGACGAAGCACCAGACACCTTAATGGGATCCGTTCCAGGGTTTCATACAGACGCTCCAACACAACCGCAATACGAACCGCCCCGTCACGCACCTCCTCCTCTCCCGATCCACTTCCTTCAAACCTGCATTTTTCCCACTCACGGAGCTGAAGCTCAAAACACCGTTGATACATATCGGCCGCTTCGACAACACGATTCGACGTTTCAAGACACTGTCCCATCATCTCCAGCGTGCCAATATGACATGGATTCACCGACAGTACACGCGAACATACCATCATCACCGACTGTATCGGTTCATTATGCTCCAGCATAATGTTGGCCAGCCGAACACCAAGACGGGTCACATCCCCAAGACGGCCCCACCCTTCCCCTTCTTCCGCCAGTTTCATCGCATGACGTAAAAAATGTATCGCCATGCCCGTATACTGTGCACGATGACATGCACTCGCAAACTCTATATATTCATCAGTCGTACCATATTTATAAACAAATGCCTTCATTTCTTCCAAACGTCGAATGGCCAACGTCTGGTACTCCAAAGAAATCAACACACCCACATATTCGAGTCCATAAAATATAAATTGATGCGGCGATTGTAACGATTCATCCATCTGACGCTGAATCATGGACAATAACATCGTATCATTGTGCTCATTGCGATATATTTCTTTCAATATACACAACGAAAACGGCGACGAATCGTCTTCCGAAGATAGCAACGACAGACGCAAGACATCATCACATTGCGGCGCCCAGCGATGAAACATGTACAAAGCCACCGGCCTGAGCTCCAAAGGCAATTTCAATTCAAGCTCGTCCAGCGCAAGACGCACCACCTCCCGCGACAGCATTTCCTGATTTTCAACCGCCAGATGCATCGAGGATATCGTCGGACACTCCGCATCCACCCATTCCCAGACCAGCCCCCCAGCCTCACCTTCCAAACCCGCCACCCCGTCTGAAAATGGAACACTTCCCCGGACACCCAAAGACTCACCGCCATCCATGTCATCCCCAGACACAGACGAATCGCCCTCATTCACAGCCGACATGTCACTGCCACACGCCCCCCATCCCCGGGAACAAAACGTGTAACAATGCACATCGCGACGCCCCTCCCGCTCCCCACTCGGGACAAATGTTCGACAGCCATCATACACAAGATGAAACTTTCCCTGCTCCACCTCAAATGACGTCCACCCACCCAAAACCATGGGACAGTCCATCTCCGGTACGGCTCGCTTCCACAGCCACCTCAGGGCATCAAAACGAATACACCCTCTCGATATGTCCACAGACAGACATGCCTCAAGACCATCCCCCCGGGACATCTCACGCTCAAACACATCAAGCTCATCCAAAAACCAATCCACGGGTGAGCGTTCCTCAAACCCAAACACATAGAGACTGTCTAGAAAAAACGTCAGATGCGATCCACTCCCATGAACATACCGCCAGAACGACGACAGAACCGCCCGTTCCTGCCCTTCCATGATGTGAAGACAATACCCGTCCTTATCGCAGGGCCGCACCGTCATGCGATGCCGACCCTCTTTCGAGGGAACGGCATAAAGACAGTCAAACATCGGATTCACATAGGATGCCGACAAAAGAACATCCAGGCTTCTCAGCCGACGCTCCCCATCCTTCCCTTCCTCTATGACGCATTCCCGAAAACACAGCTGCCCTGAAACGGGAAAATCCCGTAAAACATGACAACGCCGACCATGCGTATGTTCCACGTGAAACGGCAGATAGGAAGCTAGAACACTCATGGGACAGGCCTGCCCTCCAAATCACAATATACTGGCGCCGGAAGCCCAAGCCCGGCAATCTGGTCAAGAATGATTTCTCGATCCCCCACCAGCACAATCGTCGCCTCCTCAAACGAAGGAAACTCACGCGCAACTTCATTGAACCGTTCCAGCGTGTACGATTCAAGACCACGTGCAAAGCCATTGACATAATCCAACGGCTTCCCGTTGACATAAAGGTTCGATATCGTGGCAAGAACGCCGGACTGCGTTTCAAACGATTGCACAAATTCAGATTTCCACGTCTCCCGGGCCCGCTCAAATTCCTCCTGACTGAAATCCCCCTTGGGAAGACGCCCAAGCTCGTTCATAAATTCCTTGAGCGCTGGCCCCGTCACCCGACTGTCCACCGCTGACGACGACACAAACAGACCGGCAAGTTTCTGCGACACCACCGCAGAACCGGCGCCATACGAATACCCCTTGTCCTCACGGATATTCTGCATCAGACGGCTCGTAAAGGAATCCCCAAACGGGATGTTCACAAACTGCCATGACAGCGTTTTTTGTGACCTGGAAGAAAGCCCCGGCTGAACAATCCGAATCACCGTCTGAGGCGCATCAGGCTTGTCTACAATGACCACACGAAGCTCAGGTTTGGACGCCGACCGCTCCGTCTGAGACGCATCCCGGACTGAACGACGAACTTCAAGCCCACCAAACCGCGCATTCAGAAGCTCGCGAAACGATTCAGGCTCAATGTTGCCCACCGCGAAAAATGCCGCCCCGGACGGATCAAACACCCTCTCATAACGCGCTCGTACATCCGAAATATCAAGACCACCCACCGTATCCTCATACCCGTCCACAGGACGGCCATACGGATGTTCCGGACCATAAAACATGCGATCCGAAGCAAGACGGGCCACCGACTGTGGCGCATCCTTGCGCTGAGACAGACGGCTCACGACTATCTTCCGAAGACGTTCAAACGAGGAAGGCTCAAAATCGGGACGTAGCCAGATCTCCGACAACAAATCAAGCCCACGTTCAAAAAACTGCGTCAAGGACTGAAGATAAATACTCGACCCATCCTGGTTTACCGACACGTCCAGAGAGGCACCGAGATTTTCTATTTCGTCCGAAAGCTGCTGGGCAGTCTTCCCGGCCGCCCCCTCTTTCAGCATCGCCGCCGCCATCGACGTGCATCCGCTTTTGTCAGCTCCATCCCCCGACGCGCCCTCGTCAAAGGCCACGCGAAGCGTGACAAGAGGAAGCACGGGGCTGTACACATACCAAAGCGTCATCCCATTATCCAAAACCATCTCCCGGGGAAGAACATGCTGAAACAGCTTCGCAGGCGGGATTTCGGGCAGACTCAATTCCATATTTTCATTCCTGTTCATCGTTTTCGTGACATCCGCGGGAGCCGCGTCAGAGGAAGATACACTCTGACAGCCACTCCACATTAAACCAGCACACAACCATACCACACCGGGAGTACGCCAAAATCTAACGCGCTTCATCTTTCCTGTCCCCGATTTTCGGATCCACCACAAGGGTGCAACGACGCGAATCGTCCGTAAACAGTTCGCCCGCCACCCGCATCAGCCCCGATACCGAAGCCCGGCGATACCGTTCCAGATCCCCAGAAGGAAAATCCGTCGAATGCGCATAGTACACATGACTGTTAAAACTGTCCGCCCGGGCCTCTATCGACTGCAACTGTTTGACAAAGGCCGTCTCTATACTGTTTTTTGTACGATTAAACTCCTCCTCCGAGATCCCGTCGCGGACAATGGCATTCAGCTCAGACAGAATCTCATCCTCAAGCGTTTCGACGCTGACCCCGGGAAGCGGCAACGCGTCAATCATAAACATGGAAGCAAGCCCTGACATCTGCCCGCATGACACATTGGAAGCCAGCGACTTTTCATACACAAGACGGTTGACAAGACGGGAGTTTTTACCCTTGCACAAAATATTTGAAAGAATATCCAGTTCCGCATCACCATCCTGCATGAACGACGGCGAATGCCATACCATCGTCAGACGCGCCGTCTGCACATTGTCCTCTATCCGTACTCGCCGTTCACGCGGATACGTCTCTCGCGGCACCTCCGTCCCTTCCGGCTTTACACGACCGGGAATCCTCGAAAAATACTTCTCAACCAAAGCACGGGCTCGCGTCGGTTCGATATCGCCACCCAGAACGAGCGTCATGTTGGACGGTACATAATACGTATTAAAAAAAGATATCACATCGTCCACCGTGGCCGCCGTGATGTCCTCCACCGACCCTATCACGGGATGCGAATAGGGATGCGTTTCCGGATAAATCGCCGAAGGAAGCGCAAGCCACAGCTTGCCGTATGGCTGGTTCTCAAGCGTCTGACGCCGCTCATTCAAAACCACATCGCGTTGACGATCCAGCTTCTCCTGCGTCATCGCCTCCGGAAGATGACACAACCGATCCGATTCTATATACAGTATCGTCTCCAGCATATTCTCAGGACCAACCGTATAATAATTCGTCACGTCCTCACGCGTCGACGCATTGTTCGAACCGCCACCTCGCTCCAAAATCATATCGATATCGGGCACCGATTCCGTCCCCATAAACATCAGATGCTCAAACAGATGCGCAAAACCCGTGCGACCCGCTCGCTCGTCCTTCGATCCCACATTGACCCAAAGATTGACCGTCACAATCGGAAGCGCATTGTCACGCAAAAGATAGACATTCAAACCATTGTCCAATGTAAAATGGACATTCTCGAGATTCTCGCGCTGCTGCGATACCATATCCCTCTCCTCTCCATACGAAACCGAACCCATGCCCAGCATCATCACGGCAAACATGCCGGCACCTATCCACTTTAAAACGCCTGACTTCACAATAGTCTCTCCAAATGCCCGGAAAAACATTCCTCATGCCCCGTTCGGCCCATCCTTCCCACTGTCAAACAAAGGGGTTCCAGCCCGTCAGCCATTCACACTTCACCGTCATTCGTCCGTTCAAGACGCTGAAGCGCTTCGTCTATCTGTATCCCCGTCCGCGCAAGAACTGCCTGACAGCGCGTGATCAGATCTGTCGCCTCTTTCACCAGAGAAAGCATCTCATCAATATCACATCCCTTTTTTAACATGTCAATGATGTCCTGTATGCGCTGTACATCAGAACTATACGACGCATGATTCCTTTCTTCCGACATGAGTCACTCCTTGTCCATGATTTCTATCGTTTCGATGCGGACGCCAACCCGTCCGTCCGTCAGATTCACCCAGAGACGCTCGCCCGGCGATACCTCCAAAGCCCGCGTCACCACATGCCCGTCCTCCGATAACAGCAGGGCATATCCTTTCTTCAAAATGAGATTCGGATCATGCATCTCCACATCTTTTTGAAGTGCCTTCAAATCCCTCTCTGCATTCGACAGAGCATGGCGCGAAACATCACATAATGCCAGACTCTGCACATCCAGCGCACGCCGCTCCTGGCCGACAATGTTCGTGACCGCGTCGCGCAATATCTGTACACAGCGCCCCATCTCCTGCGACGTGTCCTCCAGAGCCTCCCGCGAAACTTCCGAAAGCTGACGTCCAAATTCCAAAACCCGCCGTTCCTCCCGATCCCTCCACTGACTGACAACCCCCGCCAGTTCATGCCCGAACGATTGCAACTGAAGCTCGGCATAATGACGCCTCCCCATCACCTCTTTCTGGCAAAAATATGAAAGCGTTTTCAACACATTGCGCGCCTCTTCCAGGCGATGACACAAGGTTTCCTTCAGGGTGTTCCGGCTCCGGTCAAGCGCCACCTCATGCCTCTCCATGATCCCGTTCAGACACTCCCCCGCGGCCGTCGGCGTGATGACACTTTGCGCTATCTCGTCAAGCACACTGCGATCCCGGTCATGCCCCACCGCCACCAGAAACTTGACACGACTCCCCCCTATGCGACGCCCAATCTCATAATTGTTATATACAGAAAGTTCAGAAAGCCCCCCTCCTCCCCGAACAATCACCGCCACATCAAAACAATCTTCGCCAATACGGGCCATCCGCTCAAATGCCTTCACAAACGAAGACTCCACGTCCTGGCCCTGCAACGACACATGAAACCACGTAACCCTGAAGCCATACCCGCCCTTGCGGAGCGTCTTTATAAAATCTTCCCCCCCCGCCGCAGTACTGTTGGAAAAAAGCGCTATCCGCAACGGAATTTCCGGCATTTCAAGATTCAGATTCCGATCCGCAAGCCCCTCCAACTCCAGCCTCTTTAATATCTCTCCCTTCCGTTTATAGAACTCCCCCTCCGCAAAATGCGCGTCAATATCTTCCACACACACCGAAATCTGAGAACCATAATACTGTACCCTGCCGCTGACGCGAATCTCATCCCCGTCCTTTATCCGCGGCAACTGCCCGCACGACATGCGCACCTTAAAATCTTCATATTTTTCACGCCATATCACCATGCTTAGCTTATCCCCGCGTTCGGAGACATTCGGCGCTATCAGCTTGAAATATACATGTCCCTTTGACGACACCTTGAACTCAAGAACTTCCCCGCGAATCCATATATTGCCGTCAAACAGTTTTGACACGCGCTCCTTGAGAATCCTGTTCAGCTCCTCAACCGTATAGGTTTTTTCCTCCCCCGGATTCTCCTCCCCCTTTTTTCCTCCGCTCACATATTCCACAAAACCGGCCGCCTGCATCAGCGGCATGATCGATGCAAACTTCGTCCTTTCAAAATGAATCCAATAATATTTCTGTTTCTGGGCATTGAACTCCCGTTTTCCTCCCGCCAGAGTCATGGCTCGCACGAGACCAGGATCCTCCGTGTCCGACACCACCCATCCAAGCGTCGGATGATCCATGAACTGTTTTTCGTTTCTTTTCTCCATTCCATCCACCGTGCCCGCCGTTCCTCGCGCCCCCCCCTCAAGCCACCCTATCACAACGCCCTCTCCCTTCGCCACTATTCCGGATGAAACCGTCCTCCCGAAAAGCACTTTCCATTTCATCCCCCATCCCCGGAGTCATGTATCCCGATTTTCTCCTGTTTTAAAGGGGCGCGGGCTATGGCCTCGCCACACGGGCGAGTCCATACGCCCGGCGCGCGGCGCTATACGCCTCCGGCGAATACGCGCCGCTCCGCCATTTTAAAGATATCACCCCAACGCCATGTGCACACCCCACTCCGCAAAACCGCCCATGCACACGTGCAATACGTCATGCCCATGCCTTTCGACGGATGCGTCTTTCCACATGCTACGACGTGTGATAAAAATATGATGACAGCACGCCCGCGTGTTGTGACGCCAGACTCAGGGAATCGCCTCACGTTCCCTATGTTTCCATCATCAAATTGAACATAGGACTCGATAGTATGAAAGATTTTGCTCTTCACTCGACATTGAAAGTGCGCGGCAAGGAATACGAAATCATTAATATCACCCAATACTGTCTTCCAAATAAAAACAACACCCTCTTAAAACAATATCATCTAATGTCTGGCGGAGACCTCAAAGATCTCTTCTTTGATGACGCTGAGAATATCTATATCCTTTGTGATAACGTCAAATTTGTCACCAGTGAAATGCCGAGCAGTAAATGGAAAAGAATTTCCGACGACATTGCAGACATCGTTTCGTCTTCTTCAGAAACTCATGAAAAACATGCCCGTTTCGTGATGTTCAAAAAAGATCTCAAGTATCGCCTTCTTGAATATCATGATCATGAAGTATTCTATCGAAATGCGGATCTCGTGCTGCCCAATTATGTTCAACTCACTCAGAACGATATATCTCAAAAAAATCAAAATTTTACCAATCGTACCATCCGACACTTCCTTCTGCTCTTTATCATAATTCTGCTTGGCCCTCCCATTTTATTCCTCGTCCTCTTTCTCTCGTTAAAGAATCTTTCCTGGTGAGACAAAATGATCTCTTTTCGTTTGAACGAAAAAAGGTTCCTTCGGCGGCACTCATCCTGCTCACGGTTCACGCAGAACATCTTTCACTCCAAGTCATGCGTGACCACGTGTCCCCCGGCGTCTGGAATGACGTGCGGACTGACTTTTGTCCCCCGGATTTTCTGCCGTGCCGGAGAACACAAAAAATAAGGGCGGCGCGTATCTGCCACAGGCAGATAGCGCCGCGCGCAGGGCGTATCCGCCACAGGCGGATAGCCCGCGCCCATACGCGCTCAGGCCAAACTTTCGATTTCGGAGACGATGCCGTCGGCAATAGTTCGGGCATCGCGTTCGAGGGTTTCGAGTTCGGGGCCTTCGAGCATGACGCGGCACTTGGGCTCCGTTCCGGAATACCGCACGACGACACGCCCGTCCTCGCCATACCGTTCACCGACCTCCGCGATGAGGGCAGAGGCGCGAGGAAGTTCCTCGATGGGAATTTTGCGCGGCACGGCAACATTGACGAGCACCTGGGGAAGGCGCGTCATGACGCGGGCAAGCTGGGAGAGCGGGGTCTGGCTGCGACGCAGAATCGAGAGGATACGGAGGGCGGCAAGGAGGCCGTCGCCCGTGGTGGCGTGATCGAGCAGGACGATATGGCCGCTCTGTTCGCCGCCCAGGGAATACCCGCCGGCGCGCATGGCCTCGACGACATAACGGTCGCCCACGCGCGTCTGCACGGTCTGTATGCCGCACCGATGGAGGGCCTTGTGAAGCCCAAGATTGCTCATGACGGTCGTGACCAAGGTGTTTTTTCGCAACAACCCTCTCGCCTTGTAATCCACGGCGAGCATGGCCATGGCGGCGTCGCCGTCGACGATGCTGCCGAGTTCGTCGATGAGGATGAGGCGATCGGCGTCGCCGTCGAGGGTGATGCCGATGTCGGCGCGGTGTTCGCGAACGAGGGCCGCGCAGTGGCCGGGATGGAGGGCTCCGACGCCGTCGTTGATGTTGTAGCCGTCGGGCTGACAGCCGGTGGAAACGACCTCGGCACCGAGTTCCTCAAGAACGGTCGGGGCGATGCGATAGGCCGCACCGTTGGCGCAGTCGACGACGACACGGAGACCCTCGAGATCGAGCTCGCGCTCAAAATTCGACTTGACGAACGCATTGTAACGCCCCTGGGCGTCATCGATGCGGCGCGACCGGCCGATATGTTCGGGCGAAAGCAGGGGATCGAGTTCGTCGGGATGGGACAGAAAGTGCTCTATCCGTAACTCGGTCTCGTCGGCCAGTTTGTAGCCGTCGGCGCCAAACACCTTGATCCCGTTGTCGTGATACGGATTGTGGGAGGCGCTGATGACGATCCCGGCGTCACAGCGCATGGCGGTGGTGAGCGCGGCTATCGCGGGCGTCGGCAACGGCCCCGTAAAGAGAACGTCGCCGCCTGCGGCATTGACTCCGGCAGCGAGTGCGGACTCGAACATATATCCCGACCGGCGCGTGTCCTTACCGATGAGAACCTTGAATCCGGATCCGTGGTGCGTCAGTGTGGAAACGAGCGCCTTGCCCAGATTGAGGGCGACATCGACGGTCATGGGAAACTGGTTGGCAAGGCCGCGGATGCCGTCTGTTCCGAAGTACCGACTAGTCATTGAACGACAGCTCGTCGACGAGTTTTTTGGCCTCATTGCCCGGGAAACGCCCCTTGATTTTGGGCATGAGGGCTTTCATGAGTTTGCCCACGTCTTTTTTGGAGGTAATGGCGAGTTCCTGGACGAGGTCGCGAAGAATGGCGCGCACGTCGTCGGCGCTCATGGCGGCGGGGAGGAAGCCCTGGATGAGGCCGAGTTCATAAGCCTCCTTTTCGGCGCGATCCTTAGCCCCGGCCTGTTCGTAAGACTCGATGGCCTCGCGGCGCTTTTTGGCCTCACGCGTGAGAATTTCGATTTCGGCCTCGGGGGTGAGTTCGATGCGTTTTTCTTTTTCTTCGGTCTTGAGGGCGTTGAGAATGAGGCGCAACGCGTCACGGCGCTGGGCATCGCCCGACTTCATCGCCTGTTTGATCTGATCGGATATTTCCTGAATGAGAGCCATAATCTCCTCGTTACAAAAAAAAGGCCGGGTATCCCGGCCGAGTCTGAAACAAAGCTACGGATGTACCGAAGCTTTTATTATTTGGCGACGGCCATATATCCGTTGTGCAGGAGGTGCATAACGGCTTTTGTCGTTTCGATGTCGTCGGCCAGTTCCGAATGGTTGAGAATCGCCTCCATCGTCGGTTCGGCCATGGCGAGCTGGAAGATGTCGAGCTGTTCAGGGGTGAGGTCGCGCAACTTGGGCACGATGGGCAGGTCGATGCGGAACATGGCATCAAATGCGGGCACATCGTCACCCAGCGCGTGGGTCTCGTCGATGATGCGCATGGATTCCATCAGCATGGATTCGACGGTTTCGTCGATGGGCTTCTCGAATTCGTGCGAGGCGGAGGTGTCGAGAAGGAACGAACCCGATGTCCAGCACATCATGCGATAGAACGATTTTTCGACGGGAACATCAAAATTCTGGTTGATGACGGCGCCATAGACGCGCCCTTCGCGCAGGTAAATACATCCCTCAATGCCTCCGGGGGTCGTGATGAAAAGCCCGCCGGTTTTTTTGGACGAACCGAAAAGTTGAAGAAGGTCGGGAAGGGGAACCTGATCAATGACGCCGGAGAGAACTCCGGACTGCGTGCCGTGCGCGGTGTATCCCTGCTGAGCCACACGGCGCGACGCACTCGACGTGAGGGAGGGAGCCTGACGAACGTCCTCTATCCTGGCATTGATGAGACCATCCATCGGAGGTGGGGGCGGCTGGTTGGCGTCGTATTCCTCATACACCAGCTTGATGATCGACGTCCCAATGAGAATACGGTCTCCCTCTTTGAGCTTGCATTTCGTGATCTTCTCACCATTGACAAACGTCCCGTTTGTGCTCCCAAGATCCTCGATCGAAATATCGTCATCGCTCACCGTGATCTTGGCATGATGTCGGCTGACCATATCCTCAATGAGCACCATTTCGAGCTCGCTGCTTCGCCCGATAATGAGTTCCTGATTCATCTCCAGGGCGAACTCCCCACCTTGGTATTTGCCCGAGATGAATTTTAAAATGTACCGTCCCTGTCCCGATTTATGCGTCATGAATTCGCCGTTCCGAAAAATTGCTCCATTCCCACGCGCCTACCATGCGCCCCAAACAAGCGCCGGTTTCTTACCCCATTTCCGCCTACAATGACAATCTTTTGATGTTTTTTTCATGCGCTGTGGCAATTCCAACGCCGTCTGGACTATAACCCACTCACCCGCCGCGCCCACGCGCGGTTTTCTCGTTTCCAAAAGGCTCACATGACCTCCACCCCGTTCAACCTGCAGTTTCTCGGCTCCGGCAACGCATGGACCAAACCGCCGGCCAATTTCCATACCAACGTCCTCGTCTCCTGCAACCAAAACTCCTGGCTTATCGACTGCGGAACCCTGTGTCCACTGGCACTCCATCACCTGGGCATACCACTCCGCAACATCGATGCGGCCTTTATCTCACACCTCCACGGCGATCACGTCCTCGGACTGGAAGAACTCCTCCTGCACAGGCTTTTCTGCGAACATCGAACCATCGACCTCTTTCTGCCGGCCGGTCTCTTCACCGAACACTCCGGCATCGAGGGCGCCGACATCTGGCAGAACTGCCTGCGCGCATCCCTCGAAACCCCAGACGTTTCGACCCATCCCCCCAGAATGCTCTCCCTCTCCGACTACGCATCCGTACACAAGCTCATCCCCGGATCACCCAGCAATATCTTCGGACTCCCCGTCGATATTTTCCCCGTCGAACACATCCCCATGCGCCCGTGCTACGGCATCATGCTCGATCACCGCGTCGCCTACACCTCAGACTGCACATTCTCTCGGCCGCGACTGGAGGAACTCTTTAATAAAGGCGTCTCGACCGTCTTTCACGACGTCTGCTTCACATGCCCCGGCATCGGATGCGTCCACACCGCGTTCGACGACTTGGCCACACTGCCACGCGATATGGCCGAACGCATCATCCTGATGCACTATGCCGACGACCTTCAAGATACGCACATCCGGCGCGCCATCGACATGGGATTCCGTTTTGCCCACCAGGGCGAAATCTTCTCCTTCTGACCACCGCACAGACGCCCTCACCTCTCATCCCCCCACCTCTCATCCCCTCATGGCGTCTGGCGATAATGACTGCGCAACGATACGTCAACGCGCGTATGAGACGGCACCTGCGTCCCCGCAGACGGCCACTGAGACACCACATAACCGGAATTTTCAGCCTTGATCCAGAGACACGCCGACTGAGCCTCCTCGACGGCCATCCACAGCGTCTTGCCATTAAAATCGGGCACCTCCACCAACTCCGGACACTCCGCAGGACGGCCCGGACGACGCGCCACCTCGGGAGATCCCTCCTCCACAAATCGGCCTCGCGCCCCAGCCGCCTCAAACGGATCCATCACCCCGTCCTCCACCGACTTCGGAAATACCCCACGATACGGCAACACCTGGGTCACAATTTCGGCAAATACCGGCGCCGCCACAAAACCACCACTGTGCTGAGGTTTCGGCGCGTCCACCATCACCACCACCACGATATTCGGATCGTCAATCGGCGCAATCCCTATGAAATTCGCCATATACTGATTGCCATACGCCCGCGTCCGCGGATCTATCTTTTGCGCCGTCCCCGTCTTGCCACCCACGCGATAGCCGTCCACCCACGCGCGCATCCCCGTCCCCTCGACGACGACGCGTTCCATCGCGCGGCGCACCGTGGCCGCCGTCTTCTCCGATATCACCTCCTCCACCGCAAGCGGCGCGCCACGCTCGATGACATGGCCGTCCTGATCGCGTATCTCCCGGATAAGCCAGGGACGCATCCGTTTGCCTCCATTCGCTATCGCCCCCACCGCCACCGCAATCTGTATCGGTGACACGCTTATCCCGTGACCAAACGCAATATTCGCAAACATCACCTCCGCCCACTTGGACGGTTTCCACAATATCCCCGCAGACTCTCCCGCTATCCTGATCCCCGTCTTCTCGCCAAATCCAAACCGACGCAAATACCGGTAAAATCCTTCCTTCCCCAACTTTTGCGCCAGATGATACGCCCCAATGTTGGATGACTCGCTGACCACCGTTTCCGCCACCATGTTGGGGATCGTATGCGTGTCCGAGATGGTGTGCGACCCAATGGTGATCTTGCCTCGGTTCTGATCCACCGGATCATTGGGACGCACCCCAGCCCCGTCCACCGCGGAAGCATACGTCATGAGCTTCATCATGCTGCCGGGTTCATACGCATCAAGCACCGCACGGTTGCGCATGTCCGACTTCTGATAATCCTTGAACCGGTTCGGGTTAAAACGCGGCCAGTTCGCCATCGCCAACACTTCACCCGTATACGGGTCCAAAACGACCGCCGTCGCCGCCTGCGCCGAAAATTTACGGCATACGCGCTCCAGCGCATTTTCCGACACCTCCTGGATGTACTGATCAAGCGTCAGTTCCACCGAACTCCCTTCAAGGGTGTTCAGACGCGGTGAATCCTGCGTCAAAATCATGTGATTGCGCGAATCGCGCACCCCACGTATCTTCAGAACACTCCCGCGAAGATACTTGTCATACGTCGATTCAAGCCCCTCAAGACCGACATTGTCCAGCCCCACAAAACCGAGAATCTGACCCGCCAGTTCCTGTCCAGGATAATACCGCTTGCTCTCGCGCTTCATCCCCACACCCTGAAGATTCAGCGCCTTCACCGCCGCCCCCTTCTCTGGCGTCGTCTTGCGGGCAAGCCAGACAAACGGGGCCTCGCTCGACAGCAGACGGCGAACCTCGCCAAGGTCCATCTCCAGCGCCTGACTCAATGCCACCGCCGCCGCCTCCCTGTCCTGAATCTTGCGCGGATGCGCAAACACACTCGGCGTCTCGACGCTTATCGCCAGCTCGTAACCATGACGATCATAAATATACCCGCGATGCCCGTCGAGCGCGCTCTCCCCGCCTGCCCCCAGTGTCATGTTCCCCGTCGACTGACGCTCCGAACGCGCCCTGAGATGCTCCTCCGCCTCCGCCGTCTGAAGCTCGTACACGTGGTACGCCACCAGACCAAACAACCCCACCAACACACACCACAAAAATAAAAGACGCCGACGCGTGCCCCGTTCAGAACTCTCCCGCTTTCTCGCCTCTTCCCTCGCCGTGCTGTCCATCCTCACTCCCCATCTTCGCCAAGACGCCGCACTCGGTCCAGCCCGTCCGAACGACGTCCGGGTTCCGCCGCCTCCCCACCGCGAGCCCGCTCATGGACGATCAACACCTGCTCAGGACGTATCGTCGACATGCCAAGCTGCTTCCCAGCCAGCGGTTCAAGACGCTCTCGCCGGCTCAGCACGCGAAGCTCTATCCGGAGCTTCCGATTCTCCTCCAGCAACACCTCGCGCTCCGATATCGCCTCGCTCAAATCATACCCAAGGTTCAACTCTCGATGACGGTAAAAAACCTGACACACCAGCAACCCAATCACGAGAAGCGTCGCCCCGGAAATCAGCCAGAACCGCCCAGACCTCTGACGCGTCCCCGCCACCGTCATCAGCGCCATGCTCAACGAACGCCCGCGCGACCTCAGCAGCAAAGAAAGCTCCCGCTCCTGCATCGATCGCTTCTGATGCGGCGTCATCACCTCCACATGGACGCCACCCCCCACACCAGACGGCCCCTTCTCCGCACGCCCTTCCCCGTTCAACACCTCCCCCGCCACACGACCAGACTCCACAGCCGTCACTTCCTCGGCGCCCCCCGCCGTCCCCGTCTCGGCCTCCCCTGCCCCAAGTTCCTCCGTCAGAGAATCATCCAGATTCATATCCTTGAGCTGTTCATCCATAGCTCAACCTCCTCCCCGCGCTTTCTATAGACGTTTCTCAAAACGGCAAATTTTCACCCTATCACCGACATGCCCTCTCCCGGGGGCGAGCTATCCGCCACCGGCGGATACGCCCGCCCGCGCGGCTATTGCCTCCGGCAATACGCCGCGCCCGCCCGCTTTGAGGCTGTCGGCTTCACCACAACGTCACCCCCTCATGCCGTCTTCTAAAAATAGCATTCCCGTAAATATATACAAAACACCACATGACACTTCTTCCCCACCCAAACCCAAGAACTCATCCCACCACAACCCATATCTCCATATTCTCAGGACGGATATCCATATACAACATCATCGTGACCACGGCCTCCAATATATCCCTGGGCTGATGACGACTCTCCATCCAGACGCGCAAACCTTCCAAAAACTTCGGACGCACCATCTCCCTGTACGGTTTCATCGGCGCAAACCACCCGCGAAAGGCCATCATCTTCACAATGCGTTTAAACGTTTCGGGCGAATGCTCGGCCAACATGGCACAACACACAAAGGCCGCTTCCTCCCACGTCCTGACCACCACACTTTTCCCCAAAAACACCACTTTTTGTACAAAACTCGCCTGATACCGATCAAACATATCGCGACGCGTCAGGGAAATGCGACGCCAGGCTTCAGCCGGAAACTCGATCTCCGGCGCCTCGGGAAGAGAGACAGGCTCCGGCAACGCTTCCTCCACTTCCGCCTTCCGATCCAAATGACACAATTTTTCAAACGGATTCGGACGGCTCACCCCTTCGCGACGCTTCACGCCATTCCCGGCTGGACAAACCCGTACTCCGCGATCCAGCATGATCGATATCTGACGCTCGTCTATCCGTAACCACTGACACAGCTTCACGATCGACTGCAATATCTCATGCGTACTCTTTCGCGTCACAAGATAGGGATTCGCCAAATCCGACGGAAGCCCGCGAGTCCCTCGCGACGAATTCATCTTCCTGCTGAATATATCTTCAAAATCAAACCGCGCGTTGATATTTCCAAAGGACAATGGATCCGATTTGTACATCTCCATGCACAATGTATAAAACAAATCACCCCAACTGCGCACGGTACGCAAACCGCCTTTCCATGTATAACCCCGGGGTGAACATTCCTCATACACCGAAAGATCCTCATCCCAGTTTATGCACCTGACCTCTGACATCCTGCACACTCCACAAAAAAGCCAGGTCCACGACCTGGCTTTCTATATTATTATTATGACAATTCTCTATTATCTGTTCGTCCAACGCATATTGTCAATCACAATGCGCGAAGCATTACTCTTACCCTCATATACTTTCGGCTTGATCTCTATCGTCGTCGCCCCAGAAACATTAAACACATGCTCATACCACTGAACACCAGTCTTGCCTTCCAGCGACACCTCATCCGACACATCACCCACCGTCACCACATACGTGCCAACGTCTGATGTGGCATACGCACGCCAGTCAAACGCCAGCGTTTTAACCCCCTTGGTGATCCCTTCCACCGTCAGCACATTTTCGTACTCAAGCCGTTTGGTCATCACCACACTTTTCGAGCCTTCCAAAATGAGGTCCTTCTCACCGCTATAAGACGACTGCAATACTCGACCGACAAAGCTAAACTTGACGCCATACAGGGTATCCTCAACCGCATCCCCGTTGTAGGTATTTTTATATCTAAACCCATCAAACCCCTGAACGTAATCCCACGACGTCGACGCCGAATAACACCCGCCGCGATCGACGTCACACAACTGACCAGAAACACCGCAATCCGTCGTCACCCAATTCCCCGACGTACACACGCGATAAACCGTCCCAGAACACTGCGTCTGACCGCCCTGGCACGTCTGACGACACGCCGTTTTGTCTATCGTACAAGAACTCGTACACGTCAGATCCCCTTCATATCCGGCACCGACTATCGTGCCACATGAAGTACCGCTAGGCATCACATCCGTATCGCACTCCTCACCCGATTCAAGAATCCCGTTGCCGCAATTTTCATCGCATGCTCCAGACACCACACTGCACGTCTGCCGAATGCCGCACTCCTGCTTCTTAATGTATGAACCTTCCTTGCATTCATACAAAACATTGTTGTCACAACGATAAGCCGTGACACAACTTCCCGCCTTGCACGACGAACGACCAGAAGCGTCCGTCTCACACGTCTGTCCATCCGTACACCTCGCCGTCAACTGATACGAACCAGAAACACACGTCTGTACGGAATCCCCTCCTTCATTCGACACACAGCGCGTCGCCCCAGACACACATTCCGCCGGCACCACACACTCGCCATTGCCTTCACACACCGTAAGACCTGGACACGATTCCAACTGCCACTGCCCATTCACACAACGCTCATACGCATCGCCATTGCAACGCCGGGCATCCGTCAGACAGGTCGCCGCAGGCGCACACGACAACGTCGACGAGTCACACCCCATCCCCTCTGGACACGTGCGGTAACCCACCCACCGACCAGACGTGCAAATCTGAACATTCCCGTCAAGACAGCGACGCGAATCTTCTTCACATTCCCGAGGCTCCACACACTCAAAACTCGAAGGATCACAAACCTGACTGTCATCGCACTGCGTATAAATCACATACGAATGATTGCGGCACTCCTCCACGTTCGACTCATGACACCGAAACGTCCCATTCTGACAGGCCGCCTGTACACACACGCCATCCTCACACGTCTTCCCCCCAAGACACGTCTCATACTCCACAAATACGCCCCCACGCGTACAGACGAGAACTTTGAATAGATCCTCGCTACACCGGTACAACGCCGCCTCACACCCCACAGGCACCGTCGTATCCGGTCGACCATCCACACAAAGACCATTGCGGCACACTTCGTCTTTTCCAGCACACGGAACTTCCTCCGAACATCTCGGCACACACTCACCCTCAACGCATATCGCGTTTGCGGAACACATCCCGTCACAACTGTCCGTCGCAGAAGAGCAACCCGCAATACTTGCCAACGCAATCACAATGCTGATGAACAGACGATTTCGACTCATGGACATGCCCCCTCCCAAAAAAGGCTCCATGATCTAGTCAGTTCTTACCGCAGATTTCAACAGCGTTTTCATTCCATGACGACAGACATGCTCTCCTCGCGTATCCAAAAAACGACACACCATGCAAAAAAAAAGGGAATTCTTCCGAATCCCCTTTTTTGTATCACCTGCACACCAATCTCACGCTAACGCCCCGCTGAACGACGACGGCGAGCCCCTAACCAACCAAATAACCCGCCAAGAGCCATCAGCCCCCCAAAGGGCGTACCCCACGGCGCGCGCGGCATGCCACTGCAGTCATCCACGGCCACCGAACGAAGATTCGGCGCCACCGACGAACAGTCCTCCTCCGAAGGATCACACCCACCCGGCTCTTCCACCGGATCGTCGTCGCACACACCACCCTCGTCCACACGGCCGTCGCAGTCGTTGTCCGCACCATCACACACCTCCGGCGACGGGACACAGTCATCCGGAACCACACACACTTCCCCCTCGTCCACGGCGCCGTCGCAGTCATTGTCCACGCCGTCACACACCTCCTCAGACGGCTCACATTCATCAGGCACATCACACACGCCGCCTTCATCTATCTCGCCGTCACAGTCATTGTCCGCCCCGTCGCATACCTCCTCCGACGGCTCACAACACACACCACCCTCGTCGATTTCACCGTCACAGTCGTTGTCCACCCCGTCGCATACCTCCTCGACACAGCACACACCGCCCTCGTCGATTTCACCGTCACAGTCGTTGTCCGCACCGTCGCACACCTCTTCGCTCGGAACACAGCACACGTTCTTCTCGTCAATTTCGCCGTTGCAGTTATTGTCCATCCCGTCACACACCTCCGTCTGACGGCTGCACGACTTGACAAGCGGACCGCCAAGCCTGAACGTCGAATAATATTCAGGACGGCCCCACCCCGTCGAATCGCCAAACGACGGTCCCGTCACCGCATCAAATCCACTGCCGTTAAACACAAAACATTTCACCCCATCCGCGCTACGACCACAGACATCCATGCGCCCGTCCCCGTTGATGTCTCCCATGCGTATCGTGCGATACTGGCTGGGACGATTCCAACCGTTCGCATCGCTGAACTCCGTCAGCATAAACGATGTCCCAAAACCATCCCCCGTCGAAAGATAACACCCAAGTTGCGCATTCGCACGCATACACAGGTCGTCACGACCGTCCCCATCGATGTCTCCAAACCGAATCGTCGAATAGTTGTCGTAATCCGCCCAACCCGTGGCATCGCTAAACCCAGGACCGCGGAACGCAACCCCCACCCCGCTCCCCGTCGAAAGATGACAGACAATCCCGCCACTGTCTCTCGCACACACATCCGCACGACCATCCCCGTTCAGATCCGGCATACGAATCGTCGCGTAATACGGCTTGGAATTCCAGCCATTGGCATTGCTCCAGTCCAGCACGACCATGTCCGACGCAAACCGGTCGCCCTCCGAAAGCCAGCAGCGGAACCCCGCACTCCCACGCCCGCACACGTCCACCTTGCCGTCGCCATTGAAATCCGTCATCCGAATCGTCGAATAATATTCGGGATTTCCCCAACCGGAACTGTCCGCCATATCCCCAAGTTCAATGGGCTCACCCCACCCCGTCCCCGTCGACGGATAACAACGGAACCCTTCCTTGAACCGGGCACACATGTCGTCACGTCCGTCACCGTTGATGTCCCCAAAATGAATCGTCGAATAATATTTGACATCATTGTATCCATCCCCGTCCGACATCGGGATCGTCCCCGTCGTGTCGCCAAACGAATCCCCCTGCGACACCCAGCACATCACACCGACATTGGCCCGGGCACACACATCCGCAAGACCATCCCCGTTGATGTCCGCAAAATGAAGCGTCGAATAATTCGACACATCATTCCATCCCTGTTCATTGCTCAGACCAAGCCACAACGAATGCGACGCCCAGTCATCCGGCTGCGACAGCGTACAGTAAACCCCCGCCGCACCCCGCGCGCACATGTCCGCCAGACCGTCCCCGTTGATGTCCGTATTCTGTGGATCCACAAGCGCTCCCTGATACATCGGTTCGTATTCAGGCTCGCAAACCCCGTCCTCGTCCACCTGACCGTCACAGTCATTGTCCACCCCGTCGCACACCTCCGCCGTCGGCGTACAGCAAACCCCTCCCTCGTCCACCTGCCCGTCGCAGTCGTTGTCCACCCCGTCACACACCTCCGTCGACGGCACACACGGACACACCGTGTCACTCGCCGACACATAATTAAACGGATTCGTATACGTCGAATACGCACTCCCCGTAAAAATCATAAAATGAAGATGGTTCCCCGTCGAACACCCCGTCGTCCCCATGATCCCTATCTGCTGGCCGCACGACACATTCGTCCCAATCTCCTGACTGACCGAAAACGACTTCAGATGCAGATAGGCCGTGCGCTTCCCGCTCGGATGCGTCAGCGTCAGAGAGTTGCCACTCGAATTGTCACAACCCGGACACGTCGAACCGTTGAAATAACATTGACCCGTCGAATACGTCCGCGCCGACACATAACCCCTCGCCGCCGCATACACCGGCGGATTCCCGCCACATGAAATGTCTATCCCCGTATGAAATGACGTCCCGCGCGGACCGTAGTTGCTCGTGATATTCGAACACCCTTTCAAAGGCCAGATGAACTCACCAGCCACCGCCTCACTCCCAACCGCCACGCACGTTATCGCACATATCAAACCAAGAACCGTTTTCATCCCATGCCTCCTGCCTGTCGTGTCCAAAAATGAATCTCCATCCTCCTCTTCTTGTCAAAAAAGTCCGAAATTCTAGCCGCCCATCGCCCTCCAGACAAGGAACATTTGACACACTTTGATAACACCGCCATGTCATCGTGCCATGGGGCGGCGCTATGCCGTTCCGGCATACGCGCTCGCCGTCGCGCTATCTCACGCCTCGCCCCCCTCCTGGGGGGCTTCGGCCCTCAATACGCGCGACCCTTCTTTCCAGGGGGCCACGACACAAAAGCGGCGGCGTATGGCCATAAGCCATAGCCGACGCCAAGCCCGGCGTATGGACGAAGGACATAGCCGGGCAAAAATAAAATGCACATCAATACAAAAATTCACTTGCTCTTTTGTTTCATCCGTCGTACAATACAAAATATGCTGGATTTACCAGACACTCACCCCTTTGGACTGTCGAAATGCCAAAAAACAACCAAAACAAGACGAATGTCATGCGCATCCTCGATCAGGCGCATGTTTCCTATCAAATCGGGGACTACCAGGCATCGGGGGCGATCAGCGCGGACGAGGCGGCACACGCCATGGGCCAGCCCGAAACGCACGTCTTCAAAACCCTTGTCACCGTCGGCAGCTCCGGCGAACATTATGTCTTCGTCGTGCCGGCATGCGCCTCCCTCGACCTCAAAAAAGCCGCCGCCGCGGTCGGCGAAAAATCCGTCGAGATGATCAAATCAAAACAGCTCCTCCCCCTCACCGGATACATCCACGGCGGATGCTCTCCCATCGGCATGAAAAAATTCTTCACCACCACCTTCGACCGCTCCGCGCAGGCTCTCCACGCCGTCTGGTTCAGCGCGGGAAAAATCGGATTCATGGTCCAGGTCGCCGTCGAAGACCTCCAAACACTCATCCCCATCGCGTTCGACGACATCACCCCCTAGTCACCGGATATTTCCCTGACTCCAGCTGCAACACCGCCGCCGAAAGCGCAAAAAACTGAATCGTCACCGCATAAAGAATGTCTCGGATATCCACCACCCCGCGCGCAATATTCGAAAAATGGACGTCCGCCGAAAGCGTCCCCAAAACCTCCGCCCACCACCCCGTCGAATCCAGCGCTATCCGATGAAGATACGTCAGCACAAAACACATAAAAAACGCCAAAAGAAGCGAAGAAATCTGATCCCGTGACAGAGAAGAGGCCAAAATCCCCAGCGAAATAAACATACCGCCAAGCATCACCAGCGCAAGATACCCCCCCACAACCGGCCCCCAGTCCAGAACGCCGAGACACGGCACCGTCCCAGCATACCAGAGCGTAAATCCAAGCACCTCACTCAGAAGCCCCAGACACAAAACAAAGAGCCCCGCCACGATTTCAAACGAACCCACCGGCGTCGTCTCCAGCCACTGCAACGTCTGCGCACGACGCTCGCCCGCAATCGTTCCCATCGTCAGCGCCGGACAGAATATCGACAGCAAAAGCGGCGCTTGGCTGAAAAAAGGACGAAGATTCAGAACCCGGACATCCTTGAAATAGTCCACAAAAAAAAGCGCTCCCATCATCACAAGAAACAACACGATGAGCATTCCCATCACATTCGAGTGAATCATGCGTGACAAATCCCGCCGGAATATCGTCCAAACCCCGCTCATCTTTTCGCGCCCTCCACTCCCAAACCCAACGTGGTTGCACGGAACAATTCCTCAACCGTCGCGCGGCGACCAAGCCGTTCGCCAAGCTCCGACAACAGTTTCTCAAGAGAACCATCCGCCACAATCCGACCCGCATTCATCACTATCACGCGGTTCGCAATCGCAGACACTTCCTGCAAAATGTGCGTCGATATCAGAACCGTCCGCTCGCGACCGATCTCCACAATCAAATCCCGTATCTCCATGATCTGATTCGGATCAAGCCCCGTCGTCGCCTCGTCCAGAATCAGCACCTCCGGACGGTGAAGTATCGCCTGCGCAATCCCCACGCGCTGGCGATAGCCCCGAGAAAGCGTCTCTATCGGACGGTGCATCACCTCGCAAAGACCGCACAGCCCGGCCGCCTCCACCACACACCCGTCGCCATCCTCCACCCCGCGCTGCGAAGCCACCGACCTCAGCGCATCATACACCAACATGTCCTCATAAAGCGGGTTCGTCTCCGGAAGATAACCCAGACGACGCCTCACTTCCATCGGACGCTCCCCCACCTCATACCCCGCCACGCAAACACGCCCGCTCT
This sequence comes from uncultured Myxococcales bacterium, assembly GCA_945875805.1. Lineage (GTDB taxonomy): Bacteria > Myxococcota_A > Bradymonadia > UBA4248 > UBA4248 > UBA4248. The sequence continues at coordinate 33,872 of CAMCLY010000009.1, forward strand.
CCGGACGCAAAAGCGTCGTCAACACCTTCATCGTCGTCGATTTGCCCGCCCCGTTGGGACCAATCAGCGCCACAATCTCACCCTGCGCCAGACAAAAACTGATGTCGTCCACCGCACAGTAACTCCCATAATGATAGCTCAGATGCTCAACCTCTATCACTGTTTCCCCTCAACCAAAAGCGCCTCACATACCTCTCGCTGCTTCCTGCCCAGCAACGGCCCGGGCACAAGCACCGACGGATTCCCATACACCAGAACCCTGTCGCCACGCACCGCCCCAAGCGAACTGTAATACTTGCGAAACATCTGCAAAATCTCCCCCTTCTCCCCGGCATCGTGCACAAAATACACGATGACCTCCGGATCCAGCTCGATCAGCTTTTCGGCATCAATACGCACCCACGACCCGCCTCGCGTCGAAATCACCTCAAAACCACACCCCGCTATCACCTCCGCAAGATACGAAGGCGCCTGCGCGATGTAAAACTGTTGCACCCTCGCATCGAGCCTGTCCACAATGATCAACGCCCGACCCCGCGACACCTTCCCAAATTCCGCCCGGTTCGCCGCCATGGACTCGCGCATCCCCGCCACCAAACGAGACGCCTCCTCCCCACAGCCCAGCGCCCTCCCCGCCTCCATGACCGACGCCTCGACGTCCGGCACCGTGTCCACCCGCAACATCAACGTCGAAATGCCAAGCATCTCCAGCTTTTCCGACAGCGCACGCTCCGTCGGATGCATCAGCACTTTCGACGGTTTCAGCGATACAATCGTCTCAAGACTCCCCTGCGAATCTATCCGACGAACCCCAGACGCCCGAACGTCCGTCGTGTACGGACTCGTCCCCAGAAGCGCATCCCCCGCCCCAAGTTCCAGCACAATCTCCGTCAGCGCCGGAGACATGGCCACCACCCCACGCGCCTCCCCCGTCTCGACACGATGACACGCACTCCCCCATGCCAACACCGCCAATCCCCCCAAAATCATCGCCCATAACGATATTTTCCGCTCCGATCTGTTACTCCATCCCATCCCCTGTCCCTCAATGGTTCAACCCGTACCCTCGCGGGCTTGCGGCCGGGCGCGCCGCTATTGCCTGCGGCAATACGCCGGCGCAAACGGGCTATCGGCCCTCGCCCGATACGCCCGTTTATCGTATTTTCTCACGCATCGACTGCCGCAACACCGGACGACGCGCCGCGTCGCGTTCCGCCTTCCCACGTTCTATCCCCGTCAAAAACAGTCCGTCCACCCCTTCGCGACGTATCCGATAAAACGCGCGCCACGTCGCCGTCGCCGCCATTCCATCCCCCAACGCCAGGGGACGCGAGTCATGCGGATCAAACACCGTTCGACCGGCCACGGACAACCCCGCCATCTCGCGCACCGTATCCGACAACACCCCGGCTCGCGCCACATACTCGCTCCTCACACCCACCGACGCCCCCTTGCGATACACCACAAACGGCATCAGCAGTTCCCAGGGTACAAGCCCCTGCTCATACCCTATCGCGGCCTCTCCCAGAGAATTGCCGTGCGTCCCAAATACCACCACCGTCGTCCCCTCATCCAGCGTCTGTACAAACTCCCCTATCGCCTCATCCACCTCCCACAACTCGCCGTCATAATATGCCTCAATCTGACGGATATCCTCCGCACCGGGATTCGACATCACCACGACGTTTTGCATCGACACAGGCGTCACCCCGCCCGAATACCCGGGAACACCCCAGGCAGCCAGTTTCTCCGTCGGCGCGCGATACGGAAGCCGCAACTGCGACAAATGCACGTAATCAAAGGATTTATCCTCGCCCTGACGCAGCATTTCCCCCACTTTGCCCAACACCTCGCGCGTACCGCCGCTTTTATCCGCCCCCTCGATCACCTCAAACCCCTGAGCAAACCCGCGCCCCGCATCGATCAGCGAAGACGTCGACCAGAAGCGCGTCCGCCAACCCGACTCGCGAAGGGATTCGGCCAACGTCGTCCACGACTGCCGCACATGAACCCCAGGTTCGCGCACACCATGCGCTTCCGCCCCAAGGCCCGTCAAAAACGACGCGGTCGTCGCCACCAACGATTTTCCCTCCCCCAGCAGCACACCCGCAAAACCGGCATCGGCCAAACGACTGAGATTCGGCGTCCCCCTGCGCTTTTCCTCGTTAAAGATACGATCCGCCCTGAGATTGTCGACCGCCAGCACGACGATCCTCTGCGAATGCGCAAACGCCGCGCGCGCTTTCTCAAACGACGTCCCGTCCACGCGTATCTCGGGGGCCGAAAGATAGGCGCGCGGCCTGTCGTCGCCACCAAACCCATTATCCCCCTCCCCAGACTCAAAATACATCGACACGCGCACCCCTTCCCCCGCATACCTCGATAAATCCACTCGAACCTGTGACCAACATGCACCAGGTTCAAGATGCAACGACTCCAGAGACGCTTTTTCTCCATCCGTCTGCACATCGACATGAAATACCCCCGGTGCCTCCAGCCACGCAGATGGCGCCACATCAAACGCCAACACCGCCCCATCCGGAACCACAAAAAATCGTTCATACCGGGTGTCTTCTCCCAGTATCAGCGATTTTTTCGCCACATCGAGCACGCGTACATCCGCCATCTTTTCCCGTCGCGTGAGTGGTTCAATCGAATATTCCCAGGGGCCATTGCCGGATTCCGTTTTTCCCACCCCAAAAGACATCCGCACAAATTTCGCCGAGACGCGTTCGCTCCCCTCAAAATAACTCCCCGGAAACGACACGCGCATCCACTGCATCCCATCCGGCGACAGCCACTCTCTCGGCACGCGCCACCGATACATTCGCCAGCCAGGCTTGAGATCCGTCGTCAGCGGGCTCGACCATACGCGACCGCCATCTCCATCGGGACGATAAAATCGCACCGCCATCGACGCGTTATTCTTTGGACGAAGCGCCACATCGACATACAAATCTCCAGGCCAGTCCTCCGGGTAAAATGGAAAATGCAACGTCGTACTCTCGCCGCTCAGCCACCGAAGCAATTCACCGGACGCCCACTCCAGTTTGTCCGCTTTGGCCCGCTCCGGCGATATCTCGTCCACTTCAAGCCACGGCGAGTCGTCCGCACGTTCCATGTATTTTTGCGATTCCGGTCGGCCAACCTCAAACTCAAGTCCACCCTCATACCCATGCAGCAATGACGCATCGTCATGCCACGACTCGTACAGAACACCAGGTGGCTCCTCCAGCGTCGGACATACATCCTGAGACCGTTCGGCCTCGCCAACCACAGAGGTCACCGACGGCTGCCCCGAACAGCCCATCATCAAAATCCCAAAAATCCACCACACACCACGCATCTCGTTTCCTTCCTCACTTCGGGGCCACTCGCCACTCCCCCATTCCTCCACACAACCTTTCACAAAGAACGTCATTTTGTAAAATGCAAAAATGCGAATGCACAAACGCATTCGCATCTCAAAACACATGCCCCCCCGTTCCGCCAAAATGCACCAACGCTACCTCAGCACTTTATTCAGCAGAGCCTGATAACTGTCCACATGATCATAAGTCACAAGACCATCAGACAAACGCGAGAATAACTTCTTCGCACAGGCGATCTTGGCTCTTTCGATAGGACGCAGACTCATGCTCTCCATGGATCCCTTGGTTTCAGCCACAAAATAAATGTGCTTTACCCTGCCCTCATGAAATACAATCGCCCAGTCCGGAGAATAATGCCCCACCGGCGTCGGAATATAAAAACCTCTCGGTAGCTTCGCATATACAACGACTTCATCGGCCACATCCAGGCTTTCTGCAAATTGACGCTCCACACTTTTTTCGGCCATCCCCGCGCAGATGGTATCAGGAAATGAAAACAATATTTGACACCGAAGAGTAAACTGGCTAAACAAGATGAGTGCGCCGGTATGGCCAGGTAGATATTGAGGCAAAAGGCCGGGGTTAGGCGAAACTGATTCTAATAGAATCAGCCCTCCAGAGGGTGCGTGGGATCATTCCCCACACGGTGCGCAGGAAAGCCAGCCAGAGATGGCTGGCTTTTTTCAAACATGACACGGAAGGGAATAAATGATTAATCATATAGAGATCGACGATGTGATTTATCCCGTAAGAGTTTGCTCATTGTCAAACCACCGCAAGAGCGACTGGTTCACGCACTTTGAAGATTTTTATGTAACATTTTCGAGCTCAGAGAACGGCGCCCCGGAAGAGATAATAGGGACAGCATCATCGCCAAAAGAAATCAGAGCAAAGGCTGTGTTCTTTAAGATCCTGTTTGGTATCTATTTGCAATAATTCTAATGAATGCCATGGATATCAGTTGCA
>CAMCLY010000010.1 GCA_945875805.1 uncultured Myxococcales bacterium
CGGACTTGGGAGAGGAGGTGTCCGCGCTGGAGGGTGCGGATTTGGGAGAGGAGGTATCCGCGCTGGAGGGTGCGGATTTGGGAGAGGAGGTATCCGCGCTGGAGGGTGCGGATTTGGGAGAGGAGGTGTCCGCGCTGGAGGGGGCGGATTTTGGGGTAGGGGAGGCGTTTTGTGGCGTCGCGGCGGATGCGTCGTTTTGGGGTACAAGGTTGGACTCGTCGGTCATGGAGTGACCGTTTTCGGGTGCCTGGTTCAAAGTAAAGACTCCAAAATGTACAACGCCCGGTCATGCCGGGCGATGAAAAGCGATGGGTGAATGTGGTGAAAAATCAGGCGATATCAGGGGATTCGATGCGGAAGAGCTGTTGGCCCAGGAAGATGAGATCGCCGTGGTACAATCGAGTTTTGTGGTTAAGTTTCATCCATGTACCGTTGGATGAATTGAGATCCAGGAGATAGAGGTTGCCGTCTTCGCGTGGGAAGATCTGCCCGTGACGGCCGCTCATGAAGCGGTCTTTATTGAAGACGACGTCGCCGGTTTCGCGTCCGAAGATGGCGCCGTTTTCGGACAGGCAATAGACATTCTGGGTAATGTTTCCCACGCCGATTTGAACGAGTTTATAGTCTCCTCCGCAAGAAGGGGAGCCCATGTATCGGGTGCCGTCGGCGGAACGCGCTTTGTTTGAAATGACCTGTTCAAAACGTTCAAAACGCAGGAGCTGACGTCCGGCGAGGAAGCAGTCGCCCGGGGAGAGTTTCACCTCGCCGCGAGTGCGCAAAAAAGTCCCGTTGAGGCTGTCGAGATCCTCGACAAAGAGCTGACGGTCTTCGACGAGCAGTCGTGTGTGGCGGGGAGAAAGAAAGGCATCGGAAGGAAAACGGGAATCGCCGGAGCGCCCGAGGATGGTTTCGTTGTATTTGAGGGGAATGCGAGCCCCGTCGGTATTGTCTTCGTTGATGGAGATGAGGGCGATGTCCAGATGGATGGGCTGGAGATCGACCTGGCTGAAGTGGTGTTTGGAAGTGAAATTTCCGAGGTAAGCCGCGCAGAAACCGCAATATTTGTTGGTTCTTGGGCAGATGGCGCCGCACGAACGACAATGGATTTCGTCCTCGCTTGCGCTTTCGGAGTAAAAGACATCGGACAAACCGGAATCGCCGTAAGAATCGTGGGGACCTGTTTGAGACAGAGAGGAGGCATTGGCGAACTTTTTTTGCGAATGCACACCCCGTTCGGGGATATGAAGAGAGTCTGTCGATTTGGGGGAACGCTCATTCTGCCCGAGTGTGTCGAGCAGGGCTTCGATCAGGAGATCGTCGCCATCGTTGCGATTACCGATTCCAGCCATCTACGATTCCTTTCAGGCGGGTAAAAACAAAAATAATGTCACCCGCCATGCCGCTAGAACCGCAACGTTAAACCGCACTAGTTGACTAGCAGGTGGGTCTCGTGGATGAAGGGGGAGAGTATCCTGGACTCGCAGGCGCGCTCGCCGTTCCCTCAGTGACAAGTCCCGTTTTAACGTCTTAGGGGTTTAAGCATATTTGGCTCACCACGAACACAGCAGGTGACAGAAACGTTTCTATCACAGGTGGCTATGGGCGGGCAAATACAAAAAAAAGCGCCTGCCGCTGGCAGACGCTTTTTTGGAAAACGCAGTTTTTTTAGGTCTGATCGGCGTTGTCGCCGGTGACGGGAACCAACAACTTGCGATTGCGCACGCTCTTGATGCGGGCGGCTTTCCCACGCAGGTCGCGCAGATAGTAAAGTTTGGCGCGGCGGACGCGGCCCATCACGGTCACTTCGATCTTGGCAATCTTCGGGCTGTGAACCGGGAATGTACGCTCTACACCAATGCCGTAGGAAATCTTGCGCACGGTGAAGGTCTCGCGGACGCTGCCACCGCTACGGCGAATCACGGCACCCTCGAAAACCTGAATGCGTTCTTTGTCGCCTTCTTTGATGTTTACATGGACGCGAACCGTGTCACCAGGACGGAAGTCCGGAATGTCTGTACGCATCTGCTTCTTTTCAATCGCTGCAATAATCGGGCAAGTCATCATCTATCTCCTGGAAAAGCAAAATTGACCGCGGCGAGCTTTCTGCTCTTATTGCGGTGTTTTGTCAATGGGATTTTCCTGTGCTGGCAAAATGTCGGACGCGGAAGGCGTCACCTTTTCCAGCGGTTCTACCTTGTTTTTGTGATGTTTCCTGTGTTTCGGGCGAGGAGATTCCCAGCCCAGCCAGACGCGTTCCTCGTGGGAAATAAAGTCGCGTCTCGCTTCAAAAAGTTCCGGGCGGCGCTCCCGGGTGCGTAAAATGGATTGGTAACGACGCCATTTGGCCACAGCACCGTGATCCCCTCGCAGAAGAACTTCCGGAACCCGTTCGCCCCGAAAAATCTCGGGACGCGTGTATTGGGGATACTCAAGCCATCCTTCGGAAAAACTTTCGTCCTCGCTTGAGGCGGCGTTGCCCAGAACCCCAGGCCAAAGCCGGCTCACGGAATCACTCACGACGGCCGCCGCAAGCTCGCCACCGGTAAGCACGAAATCGCCAATGGATATTTCTTCGTCGACATAAGCGCGGACGCGCTCGTCGATGCCTTCATAGTGACCGCATACGAAAATAAGCCCTTTCCCATTCTCGCTTAAACGCCGGGCCGTGGATTGGTCAAACGTGCGGCCCTGAGGACTCATCAGCACGACATGACCACCTGCGCACAGACGACGTGCCTCTTCGATGGCAAGCACCAACGGCTCGGCCTTCATCACAAGACCCGGACCGCCGCCGTAGGGCGCGTCGTCGACACGGTGATGCTTGTCGTGACTGAAGTCGCGAATCTGAACAAAATCGACACGAATCAGACCGTCCGTCACGGCGCGGCCCAGAATCGAACAGCCAAGCGCGGCCCGGATGATTTCCGGAAACAGAGTGACAAAGCACAGATGCCCCATCCTCAGCCTCCAAACACCGCGTCGAGCTCCGACATCCACACGCCGTCCACCGCTATCGTCCCGCCTTCCAAATCGACCTTGCCGACATGCGCCGACACAAAAGGGACATACCCCTTCGTTCCGTCTTCGCGTCGGTATTCCAGCAAATCCTGGGGACCGTTGGGCATGACTCGCTCGACAGTCCCCCACGTCCGACCCGTCTCGTCCACCAGGACGCTGCCAGCCAGATCGCTGGCGTAATACGCGTGACGCAACGGTCTGAGCGATTTGCGCAGGACACGGACTTCCTGCCCGGTCAGGGCAGAGGCCGCATCGCGGTCAGTGATGTCCTCAAGCTCAAGAGCCATAAAACGGCCACATCGAACCGCACGGCGCACATCGTAACGACGATGCTCCGGACCCAGATAGACCTCACGGACGTGAAGAAGACTGTCACTGCCTTCGTCATCCATAAAAACACGAACCGCTCCGCGTACGCCATGCGCACGCCCTGCAACGCCGATTTTTATGAGTTCCGTCCTGGCCACCGCTCTGACCCCTATGAACAAAAAAACACCATCGATTCGCATCGATGGTGTATCGGATTCGTCAAAAAACGCTTATTCCGCAGGTTCTGCGACGAGCTCCGTGATTTCGAGCTTGCAACGGACGCCGTGACGGGCACTGGCCGCTCCCAAAATCGTTCGCATCGCTTCCGCCGTGCGACCGCTTTTGCCGATGACCTTCCCTAAATCACTCGCGGGAACTTTCAGTTCCACCAGCGTAATGTGATCGCCTTGAATCACATTCACCACCACCTGCGTCGGATCGTCCACAAGCGCTTTCGCCATGCACTCGATCAATTCTTTCATAGTCGCTCCAAATTGCTCAATGCCCTCGAATTGCGCTCTGGCCACAGGGCTTACTTAGGGTTCTGTCGAAATGACCTTTCGCGATGATTAGACCGATTTGCGCGACTGCGCAATCAGCGTCTTCACCGTATCGCTGGCTTGGGCGCCTTGCGAAAGCCAATAATCGACACGCTCAAGATTGAAATTCACTTTGTGCGGGTTGCTCAGAGAATCATACGTCCCAAGCATCTCAATGCAACGCCCATCACGACGATTGCGACTGTCTGACGCCACCAGTTTATAAAAAGGACGGTGCGTCGCACCATGTCTCTGAAGTCTGAGACTTACTGCCATGTTTCCTCCAAATATTTTCTCGTTTGCACAGGGGGCCTGCGCCACTTTAAACTCGCAGGCCAACTATATGCCGCGAATAAACGCGCGCTTCTCTAGGATCTTTCGATCGGCTTGTCAATCATTATCCGTGACTTCCGCCCCCACATCTTCTCCACCCATCGCCGCGCGCGCTATCCACGCCTTCGGGTTGGGCGTGCATTCCAATGATTTGGGGCGCGGAGGATCCAGCGCATCCCGCACATAACGATACGGATCCGCGAGAAAATTCACCATCCCGTCAGACCCCACCGACACCGTGAAATAATCGATAAACACGTCAAACCGGTTCTTTAACACATACCGGCGCGTCTCCATGTCCTCGATATCCGTCGCGATGCTGTCCTTCCATTGACCGTCGTTGACCAGGATCCGTCGCGCCAGTTCCAGCGGTTCCCACACTCGCATACACCCATGGCTGAACGCGCGAATCGGATACCGGAAAAGACCCTTCTGGGGACTGTCATGCAGAAATGTGCTGTGAGGGTTCGGAAAAATAAACTTCACACGCCCAAGCGCGTTGTTCTCCGACGGAAGCTGGCGCAATACCGTGTGCCCGTTCTCCGTGTAGTACTCAAACCCCTTCGTCTCGAGCCACGTCGGATCCGCGTTGATCTTTTCGATGTAGTCTTCCTGCTCAATCCTGGGCGGCACGTTCCAGTACGGATTGTATTCCACGTACAGCATCCGCGCATGCATCAGCGGCGTGGCGTTGATGTATTTCCAGCGCTTCGTTTCCGGATCACACGACTTCTTCGCGTTCCCCACCACGACCGGAAACCGGTATTCCAGTTTGCCGTCCCGCCATATCTCCCCGTGAAAATCCGGAACGTTGATGAAAATGTAATAGGGTGACGCCGTGATCTGGGTCTTGTGCCACCGCCGCAGGTTTTCTTCGATTTGCGCCAGGCGCTCGCGACGCGGCGTGTTGAGACTCGTCCAGAAACTTTTGACCAGCCCCTCGTCCTCGTCAAACGCCAGCTGATGGGTCTCGTGATAAAGCCTGACGGCCGCGCGAAGCGCATTATCGTAAATCCCGAACTCCGGCGCCTGCGCCGCCTCGGGCGAGACATCCCCGTGATAGTATCCCTCAGCCGCAAGCCGTTTGCGCAGCGGCCCCACCGATTTGGCGGCCCGCCCGACGCGCAATGTGCGCTGGGGCGAGACCTTTTCCCAGTCCGGCATGGCGAGATACCGCTCACGGGCTTCCAGGAGGGCACGGTACCCAGGGTGAGGCGGATAGAGGGCGTCGATGAGTTCATCCACGGAACTCGCCCCCACGGAACTCGCCCCCGCGTCCTCGGGCGCCTGTGCCTCCCCCGTCCCGTCACACAGACGCGCCAGGTCTTCAAACCAACGCCGCGCGCGCGCCTGACCCACCTTCCTGTACTTCGTTTCCGTCGGCTTTTTTCCAAGACTTTCCGTCTCGGACTCGCTCATGTTCGCCATGTTGTCCAGCGCCATTTCGCGCGCAAAACGCATGGCCAGATCCGCCGTCAGCACTTCCAGCCGGGCCCCCTGGCGCGCGTACTGCGAAAGCCTCTCTGCCCGCGTCTTGACCGCATCCCGAAGGCGTGGCAACGGCGTGTCCTTTTCCAAAAGACTCGCCACCATCCCCCGGACTTGTTCGCCGTCGCGCACATCAAGTTGCTGCACGGTGATGACATCCACAATCGCCGCCTCTTCCTCTTCCGTGAAGTGAAATGCCTCGTCCGTCTGTCGCGGCGGGAGGGCCGCCAGCGCCTCCTCCCATGCCTTCGTGTCAAGGGTCAGGCCGTGACGCGCCACGTCGTGCAGCTCTTGCTCAAGCCGCCCCGCACGTGCCGTCAGCCCACCGTCGCCCAAAAATATCGGCGCGTAGTGCCGCTGCGCATAAATTTCCTCCAAATCCGTCGGCTGAAGCCACGGCGACTTCCCCTTTTTGTCTTTGGCCGCAATCTGCTTGTGAATTTCACCGGCAATCACGTCCGTGTTGGCGAATTTCATGGCATATTTCGCAAGATTGTCTGCGTTTTTATGAACAAACGTGGCGATGGCGGCCCGGGTATTGGCTTCGCTGGCGGTGCGGTCGGTCGTGGAGGACTGCGCATCCTCCTGGGCGGGAGCCGGCATCTCCGGTGCTCCATGGCATCCAAAGAGGGCGAGGCTGATGGCAATCGGAATCCATTTCATCAAAAAGTCTCCATGAACCGGTCTGCCCAACTCCTGGGCGAGGTGCCGGAAGGCGTGACGGGAATCCATTTGTGCAAATTCCCAAGGCGGATATACTGAAATTTTTTTGTGTGTGGGGGGGGAAGTGTCCCCCTGCGTCGCTATTTGCCCTGCGGGCAAATACGCGCCGACCCCCTCGGCCCCACCCCCTGGCCCCCTCCCCGTCGGGGCGGGGGAGACATGGATCATCCCTGCCGGTATCCATTCGGGGACTGGGCATTCCCCTGTGTTTTTGCGGCGTCCGGGGTGGGGCGTTTTGCCGTGGCGCACGGGGAAAAGGCGCGCGTATCGGCCCGGTTTGCGGGACGATAGCGCGCCGGCCGGGGCGTATCGCCGCCCGGAAAATCCGGGCAAGATAGCCCGGCCTCACCAGAGGGCCAATTTTTGACCATGCATGGAGATGGAAGGACGTGCGCCGGGATGCGCACCACAGTGGGAGAACTCGGGATGGATACAGGAAATGTCAAGGATAATGGCGCGATGCGCATTTGTATTCCCTACGGGCTGGAGCATCGTTGTGCGATGTGCGGGTGCTCGTGTATGGCGCAGCTGGTGGGGCCGCTGGACGAGGCAGAGCTGCGGGCCGTGGAGGCGGCGCGCGAGGGGCTTGGGGCGTCGATGCCGACGGGCGTCAATCCGATCATGAAGGGCGTCAAGCCGGACGGGACGTGTCTGCATTTTTTGAATTTTCCGCAGAAGCGGTGTGTGTTTCTGGACGGGGAGCATCTGTGCCGGATTCATGGCAGGTATGGGGCGGGGCAGAAACCGGCGGCTTGCCGGCGTTTTCCGAGGATTGCGATTCGGACGGAGAACGAGGTGCGCGTGGGGATCAAGCCGTATTGCTATGCGACGCATGAGGCTGGGGTGCCGGCGCGCGCGCCGGAGGACGTGCTGGCTCGCTATCTTGCGGATGAGGAGATGCGGGCGGTGCTCGACGAACTCGTGCCCTCGGCGTCCTACAGGCCGTCGGTCCGGACGGGGGATGCGCAGGACATGGCGAGGGCCGATGCGCAGGAGGCGCAGATTTTGTCGTGGCTTGGGGGGGACGTGTCGTTTGCGGCGCTGATGTGGGGGCTCGTGCACGGGGAGCCCGGCGGGGACGGACGGCTCGCGCGTCCGTTTGTCCAGGACGTATCGCGGGCGCTGATGGGGCTTGCGCCTGTGGTCGATGAGGTGGCGGCCGGGCTCGGAAATTCGGCGTATGCGGCGCATGTCCACGCGCTGTCGCGGGCCCTCCGGCTCGGGGTGCGCGAGGTCGGGCTGCTCGACGGGCCGTTTTGGGCGTACGCGCGTTATGCGTTGTTTAACGCCGTCTTTCTGCGCGAAACGTCGCGTTTTCCCGACGTGTCATCCGGATGTCTGGGGTTTGCGCTGGGATGTCTGGCGGCATGTGCGGAACCGGAGGCATGTGACGAACACCTCACGACATGGTTCCGCGTCATGGCGCAGACGAAACTCTTTGAATCGCTGTTCCCGTCGCCTCAGGCGTTTGCCGCCCTGATGCGCCATGCGGGATAGGGATCAGTCTTTGAACTTGAAGGAACGGGCGGCGTTGGTACACCAGTTTTTGTCTTCCGCGTACTCGTTCTGGTCGCTGGAACACGTGATGATGGCCGTGCGGTTGCCATGAAACAGGAGGGTCTGATCGATTTGAATGACGCGCGTTGGGGTGCGGAACTCGGCCGTAAAGAGGTACGCGTCCCCGGCCGGATGGGCGTTGTCAAACGTCGAGTTGAGGACTTTGACGTCGCTGACGTTCATGGTTTCGGCGATGAGGCGTGTGAGGCGTTTCTCGTACGCCTTGGGGGCTTCTGGGGCGCGCTGTGGCTCGGCGCGCTGGATGATGACCGAAATGCTGCTGACATAGGCCGGGGGCTCTGCGTCAATTTTCATGATGGGTTTGGCGAGTTCCTCGGCGGGGGTCTTGGGGTCTTCCTTGAGGGTTTCTTTGTTTTTTTCGATGCGGGCGTCGTCTTCGAGGCTGTTGAGCGGGTTTGATGCGTCGTAGTTCTGAAAAAAGATGACGTCGAAGCGGTCCAGGGACCGCGCGGCGATGTTGCCGGGGAGACTGCTTTTGATGCCCTGGACCGTGGCGTTGTCGACGCGGAACCAGCCCTTGGGCGGGACGATTGTGTACCCCAGGTTGCTCGTATAGACGCCGGATTCGGCATCAAAACTGCCGGCCACGGCAAAGGAGGGGGCCAAAAAAAGGAGGCTTGCGAAAAGGAGGCGTTTCATCATCTGGGACTCTCCCTTTGGAAAAAAAAAAGACAACAGGCATAACCTGTTGTCTCATGATAGCAAAAAATCTGCAACGGGCAGAAAACTACGCCTTGGCGGAGTTCAGAAGTTTGGCGAGCCGGCTGATCTTGCGGCTGGCGCGTTTGGCGGGAATGATACCCTTGCTGGCGGCTTTGCTGATGGTCGCGACAGCCTTGCTCAGAGTCTCATTGAGTCCTTCGGCATTGCTGGCCACGGCTTCGCGGAAAGCACGCACGGTGTGTTTGACTTTGGAACGACCGGCACGGTTACGTTCGGTATGCGCTGCGGTCTGACGAATGCGTTTCATGGCTGATTTATGGTGCGCCACTTTTCTCTCTCCTCAAATAATTCAGTGATGTTGTGCGTTCAAAAAATTGTCCTCGCACAATGAACGCAGGCTATTACCAAAGGGCACCTGCGGTGTCAATCCAATACGGATTTTTTTAGGGATGCGTGGATTCATGCCTGAAAATGTCGCCCGGCGACTCGACGGCAGCACCGCTAAACGGATCGTAGACCTTCCCATCTTGGATGTCTCCCAGTGCCTGCACAAGCAGAAAAACCGCCATCAGAAGCCCAAGCCCGCCAAAAATGCTGTACCCGATATGACGGATTGTTCGGGCCAGCTTTTCCACGCGCGCGGTGTCGTCCGACAGTTCCCGTGCGCGCGCATCCTCCGAAACCTCGTCGGAATGCGCCTTTATGTTGTCGTCGCTCATCAGTTCCAAGTCCTTTTCAGTATCTCAGGTCGCGCCACGACGGACTGCGTCATCCGCGCGAACGTCAGTAGCACAAATCACGGGGATTTTTACGGAAAGAGCGGAATTGCCTAACGGCTCTATATATGCCTTATTCCCCGTTTTCGCCATATCCTGTATATAATGGATAGTTGATTTTGGTGAGACTTCTTTTTAGCTCCCTCGCCCCCTCGCCGCCAATGGCACGGCGTGCCCCCGGGCTGTTATCCTATTCGGAATCCATGGCTAAACTTTCCAGATTATTTGAAACCATCGCGCGCGAACAGAAACGCTACTATTTCAACGAACTCAAGGGGGAGGGCCGACTCAAGCGTATGTTCTATGCGAGCATGTGCTTTTTTTCCATCCTGTGGTCCGAAGTCAAATCGTTCAAACTGTTTATTCGCGCATCGAGCGGGACGTACACCACAATGCTTGCGCTTGTCCCCTTCATGATCGTCGGGGCAAGCCTTATCCTGACCTTCAACAAGGAAGTGAACCTGACGGCGCTGGTTGCCCAGATTAATGAGTACGTCCTCCCTGTGGCGGGCGACACCATCGCCACGTTCCTCAGCGAGAGCCTGGCCAGAACGCTCGACCTCGGTCTCGGACCCGTCGGGGTGATATCCCTTTTGGTGACGAGTGTGATGTTGTTTGTCCACGTGGAGGATTGCATCAACGATATCTGGCATGTGACGCGTCCTCGCGCTTTTTACCTGAGGATCCTGCTTTTTTATGCGATCATCACCCTGGGCCCAATCCTGATTTCTTTCTCGATCTTTCAGGCGACGCAAATCTTTTCGGATGAATTTATGTCCGGTGTCGTGGGGGCAACCGTTTGGAAAATCGTCCGCGAGACGTTGCTGACGTCCATCGCGTGTTTTGTCATATTTAAGTTTTTGCCAAATACGCGCGTTCCCCTGAAATGTGCGGCCATTCCAGCCGTCGTCGTCTCCATCATTCTCGAAGTGTTCAAGCTCGGGTTCAGTTTTTACCTCTCCGTGGCGTTCACCAATTCGTCCAACTACAGCATTCTCTATGGGGCTCTCGGAATGATTCCCCTGACGCTGCTCTGGGTCTACATCACGTGGGTCGTCATGCTCCTTGGCGTGCAGGCATCCTATTGCATGCAGAACATGCGCATCCTTTTGCTGAACAAATTTTATGATGTCGAAAACGAGGCTTCCTGGGTGTTTCTCGGCGCGTATGCCCCGATCGAGGTCCTGGCCGCACTCGTGCGTCGCCTCTGTGCAGGGGCAGAACCGCCGACGGTGGAGCAGCTTTCGGTGGAGTGCACTTATCCGGCCGCGGCCATCGAAGCCGTGATGTCGCGCCTCGAACGCCTCGGCGTGGTGCGGATGATCGAAAACGAGTTTGCAAAGACATATATCCTGGCTCGTCCCCTCGACGCGATTGTCCTGCACGATGTCATGGCCGGTTTTGACGAATCTTCCCCGCGTGCGCACAAATTTCCTAAAGTCGGGGAACTCGTGACCCAGCTCATCACGGCTCAGGATCAAATCCTCGGAAACAGCAACGCCAATGTGTTGCGCGAGGACGGCGTCGTACTCAAGGATATCGGCAACGATCCCACAAAAAATCTTCATGTCGACGAAGGGTAGGGGACTCGGGCATTTTTTCGCACTGGGGCCTGTCGGGCGGTGGCTTCAGTTTGGGTGGGCTTGGGACGGTGGGGGATAAAGGGATTTCGCGATGCATGGTTTTGGACGCTGGTACGCATGGTTCTTGGGATTGACGGTGATGTGGGGGGCAAACGCCGGGCTGGCGTGTGCCGGTGAACCCGTCGAAATGTTGGACGAAACGCATGTGCAGCGCGCACAGACGATGGGGGATTTTTCGTGGTCTTCGGAGACAGGTCTTTGGCTTCGCACGGTGACGATGCGCACCAATCATTTCTGGGTGGCGTCCGGACAGGGGGGCAGGGACGGCATTCTTCGGGCGACGTTGCGGTTGGGAAAGCGCCCGGACGGTTCGGTGATGTTCCGCGCGCGTTTTCCCGAACGCCTCGACGAAGTCGACGGATACAGCGTGTCGTTTGAACGCAACCGCGTCGTGATGCATCGCTGGGAAGGCGGATACGCGGCCCCGGTGACGCAGGAAGTCAAGATGAAGCCCGTGCCCGCCGAGGTGCGCCTCGAAGTGAAAATGTCCGGGCCGCATGTCGAGGCCCGCGTCTGGAATGCCAAAAACGACATGGAGGTGGCGCATCTCGTGATGGACGATGCGGCTTCTGTCGGAGGCACCGGGCTGGGGTATCGCGTCCACAAAAAACAGGATTCCAAATCGTCATTGCGGACGCTGTCGTTTGAACCGTCAGACGTGGAGACAGGACTCGCGCGCGAGGTGTCGTCCGATCCGGACGCCTATCTCCGGCAACACCCATGGAACTATGTCGCCGTGCCGCGTGAGCGTGGAAAAAAAACGCCCGGGCCGTCCGGATGTTCTGCGGTACGCGACACGGTCATTCCCCAATATGACCTCTATCGGTGTGCCCACGACGCCATGATGGGACTTGTCGATGCACGGCGCCGCCTGCCGGCGGGATGGTTCTGGTCGGAGCCCCGGGCGGCGTTCACCGACTCGGAGTTTCGGCGCGCAGCCCGGGATCTCGACTGCGCCGTGCCGATGCACTGCGATAAGCAGGCGCGTTTGAACCCCAATCGAAGTGCCAAGGATGCCGACATGATCCAGGCTTATCTCGACGCCTATCTGCCGGTGTGCCGACGCCGTATTTCGCATGTGCGGATTGAAACTCTGGGCAGGACGTATCTTGGACATGAGATGCGCGCCATCGTGCTGTCAAACGCGGATCCCGCACGCCCCGTGCCCAGGGTGATGTTCAACGGCGCGCATCACGGCATCGAACTCCTCGCCAGCGATATGGCGTTCGACGTGCTGGAACAACTTTGCGAGTCGGAGGACGAAGACGCGCGGGCAAGGTATGACGCCGTGTTGCGCGATGCCGAAATCTGGATTTTGCCGACGGTCAATCTCGACGGCGTCGATTTGTTTTTTCACGTCTCGAATCACCTTGGCCGCAAGAATGGACGTGGCGTGTTTCAACCCTGGCCGCAGGACTCGGCCCAGATGGCGTGGCCCGACAAAGTCGGCGCGCGTGTCGCGCGAACTTCGGCCTATTATCGATACCGGCCCAATCGGGTGGCCGTCGGCGCAGGCGTCGACATCAACCGCAACTATCCCCTTAAATGGGGCGCCACCGGGGAAGTCTCCTCGTCTTCCAGACCTCGCGATTACTGGTACCGCGGTTCGACGCCCGCTTCGGAGCCCGAAATTCAGTCCATGATGAACGCTTTTCATGTCCAGCAGTTCGTCTCGTCGATAAGTTTTCACACCGTTTCGACCAAAATTCTTTCCCCCTATTCCATCGATGCGCTCGCCAATCCCCCTCATGATCAGGACGTGGCGTGGCAACTCGCCCTCAAGATGGCCGAAGCGGCCGGCGTTCAGGTCAATGGCAAACCTTACGAGGTCGTTAAAAATCTCTACTCGGTCGACGGGACCGATCAGGACTGGTTCAGGATGATGGCCGGGACGACGGCCTATCTCATCGAGGGGCCGCTCCACAACCCCACGGGGGAAAAACGCACGCAGGCGCTCGCGACGACGCGCCCGGCATGGGAGGTCTTTCTGGAGGCCGCGCGACGCGCCACCGTCGTCCGCGTGCGCGACACAGAGGGAAATCCCGTCGTCGCAGCCGTCGAGTACAGCGACATCCCACGCCTGAACGGCGAAGTCTGGACGACGCGTCCGCAGGACGGAACGCACGCCATGTTGTGCTCCGGACCGCGCACGGTGACGGTCGCGTTCGCCGACGGAAGAACGGTCGTCAAAAAAGCCAAATGCCCACAAAATCGGGTCGAAGTGATCGATGTCGTCTTTGACGGCGAAACCCGGGCCCCATCGCCACTCCGGGCATGGAAAACTTTCGGGGTGGACGCGTCCCTGGTGGGGGTCGACGCTCGGTGTGACCTGGAACGCGGATACATGCCGCATCTGCCGGCGCTGAGGTATTGCCGAATCCTCGGGCAGTGCGTCGATGTCGGCATGACCATGCACATCGCCGGCGTGCGCTGGACGTGCCGCCCGGGCGAAAATCCCTATGGATGGACGATGGTACAGGAGTGACGCGTTTTTTTAGGGGGAGAGGACTCCGCCTCCCCCCCCCCAAAAAAAACACTATCCGCCCGTGGCAGAGGCACCGCACGCGGTGTCGTCGGCGTCGCACAGATGAACGCCAAAGAGGTATGTGCCCGCGGACGTATTGCTGCCGTCGTTGTTGCACGTATCGACGACGAAATAGTACGTGCCGGGCGAAAGCGTGGCTTCCACCCAGCGGTTCCCGCACGCGAGGCTCGCGTCCTTGCTGAGCGATTTCAGCAGATGAATGTCGACATCGACATCGGTGCGGCTGGCCGCAAACGCGCGAATTTTGACCGAAGACGCCACTTCAAGCCGATACACCCTCTCGGGACCGTATTCTCCGGTCGTCCGGCAAGCGTAGGTGTTGAATTTTTTCTCGCCACCGACGGTCGACGCCATGTGCGTGTAAGGCAGGCTCGTGATGAGGTAGGGATCGGCGTGGGTGCCGCTGCCCTCAAAGGGAATGATGTCGTCCGTCGCGCCGGAACCCAGCGTCAACGCGCGCCATGCGCGCGCCAGCATCTCGATGGCATAACGGTTGCGCCGATTGGCCCCTTTGGCGAGTCCCGCCGACGTAAAGTCACAGCCATAATTGATGGCACTGTGATGCACGCCGTCCGATCCAAGACCAAATCCCGAGATGTCGGAATGCGACAGCTGCAAATCGTAAAACGGGATCTGATAGTACTCGGCGATGCCGCGAGATACCGCACTGAACGTCGTGACATAGTGCTTGGGCTGTGTCGCCCCGAGCGAGGCATAATCGGTCCGCCACCCCGTGCCGATGAGAAGCGGGATGGTGCCCCCGTCCATGAGCACGCCAAGACCGTCGAGGACTTTGTTGTAATACTTTTCGAGCGTCGCCATGTACTGCGTCGTCGTGCTGTAGGCGCCCATGTCGTTGGTCCCGTAATCGTAAAACGCAAAACGCGGATTCGTCGTCTGGAGTTCCTGATCGAGCTTGGTGCGCCCGTTCCCCATGAGCCATGTGGCCGTCATCCCCACGACCGCGACGGCGGAATCCCGGTTAAACGCATCAAACGACGACTGAAACGCCGATACGGCATCCTCGACCTTCAGGCCGTTGAGGTTGTATCCCGAGTGCTTCGGACTGCTGGTCGAAAAACAGTACATAAAAACCGACCCCGGCGCAAAATGCGAATCGCCGACTTTAATAAAACTCTTGTCGTTTCGTGCTGCATTTTTACCAGAAATCTCCTTCATTTTTTGCACGACATACGGCGTCATGGGCGACAAAATCCGCGTCCCCAGATACCGCGTGGCCTGAGGGGCACTTTTGCACGCGCCGCCCTGGCATCCATACTCGCACGCCGTCACCGGCCCCCATTCCGTGCATCCGTCGCTCCCAATCCGGCACATCCTGACGCCCGCCCCCTCGCATGCCGACTCCCCCATCGTGCAGGCATCGGCACACGCCTCGACACACGCGCCGTCGGAACACTTTCCGCCTGGACACGCCGTCACCGGCCCCCATTCCGTGCATCCGTCGCTCCCGGTCTGGCATGTCCTGACGCCCGCCCCCTCGCATTCCGCCTCCCCCAATGTGCAGGCATCGTCACACGCCTCCACGCATTGCCCGGCCTCGCATCCCGACGCACACGGCTGAGGCGCAGACCATTCCAGGCATTCGTCGTCGTCAAAATTGCTGCACTTGCGGAACGCCGCGACATCCTCGGTACACTCCAGCGCCCCCATCTCCGGGCATTCGTCGCGACATGCCTCCTCTTGTGCCTCGCACGTGCCATTTTTGCACACCGCATCCCCCTCACACGCGCGGACACTCCACGTCACACATCCTTTCCCGTCCTCGCGGCATGTTTTCACTTTTTCGCCCTCGCACAAGGACTCGCCGACGACGCACACGCGGTCACACGTCGTCTCTCCGCCGGTTGTCACGACGATCGCCTCGTCGGAACACGCCGCCAGCCCTGCTGCCAATACCCATAACGCACGTTTCATCACGCAACCTCCAAGGTCAGAAGGGTCAATCCATGGCGAGTATGTACTCCATTTTTCGGCGCATTTTGAGGGAAACCCTGGAGGATGGTTTTTTCATGGATGGGGGGGCGCTGTCGGGGCCCTGTGGCCCCGATACGCGCCGCCCTGCGCGCTCCTATGTGCTCGCCTGCGTCTGCGCGCATACGGAGCGCGAATCCCGTGTGTGGGGGGGGGCTTTGCCCCCCATCTGCAAAGGCCAGGCGTATCGTCCCCTTCGGGGGCGATAGCCTGGCCGGACGCGCGTATCGTCCCCGGAGGGGCGATAGCGCGGCCAACCGCATCACGCAAACGCGCGTCAAGACGCATGTTCAGAACGCAACCCCGACCAAAAGTTCGAGGACGGGAAGCTGTGTTTCGCGTCCAAAGAGGGTCTCAAAATCGTCGTACACGGGGAACCATGCGGTGACGCCAAAGACGGGCTGGACAGACGGGGAGGCGATGGGGCGGGCGAACAGGCCGCAACCGCCCGAGATGTCGAGGATTCCCGCACGTGCGCGAGTGAAGTACGTCCTTGCCTGGAGGGCGACGCGCAACGCCAGAAGGCGCGAGGGCGGGTGGACTTCAAAGGCCGCGTAGAGGCCGATTCCGCCGAAGTGCGAGGTCGACAGGGCGCGGTTGTGGGTGCGGTAGGAAAAATCGCCGTCGAGGGCGGCAAGCCAGGCGACCTGAAGCGCGCCGTGGATCGAAAACCAGGGATTCGGCGTCCACCCCAGACCGAGATAGACAGAGGGAATCCATGCGGCAAAACGGCGGTCGTGTTCGTCGAGCGTGGGGCGGTGGGCCAGCGAGAGGCCGGTTTCGAGGGAGGCCGTCGTGACGCATGAGGCGGGGGCTGCCTTGGCCTGGGCGGGCATTGCGAGCAGGATAAGGGCAAACGCGGCGAACAGGGGGTAAAGTCGTGACATGGCCGGATAAAATAAAAAAAGCTCCCTGAAAACAGGGAGCTTTTACAGGGGTGGAAGGATTCGAACCCTCGGCCCACGGCTTTGGAGGCCGTTGCTCTACCAACTGAGCTACGCCCCTATGGCGTAGGAGGTCAAAAAGATCGACCCCCGGACGCGGGGATATATGCAGGAAGGGAAGGCAAAGGGCAAGTTTTTTTTGATAGTCCGTTTTTTTGCCATGTTTTGGGAGCGGGTTATAAGTGGCATCACTTCCCATGGGACTTTTGGGGAGCCCGTATCAGGGATGATTCCGTGACAGGAGTGACGACGTCAGGGGCATGGGTTCCGGGCGACGGCGCTGGGACACGGGAACTGTAGATCACAGTTCGAGCTTCAGGAACGAGAGATATGCTTACACTTACGCGCAAACCCGAAGAGACGATTATTATCGGAGAAGGATCGGAGCAGATAGAGATCACGGTCAAGGAGATCCGACGCAATCAGGTGCGTCTGGGGATTTCGGCTCCGGACAACATGCGGATATATCGCAAGGAACTTTTGGTGCGCGATGCCGCCCGGGAGAACATGGAAAGCGACGCCGAAGGCGGCGCGGATGCGCGGGAATAATCATTTGACGCGTATTTTGCAAACGTGGTAGCTACTTGCGTTATTTAGTAGGCGTCTCATTGCGCTGACGGAGGGTAGCGCGGGAAGCCACGTTCCGTCGTCGATTCATTTTCAGGAACTGTTTGTCAATAGGAGTCGCATCCATGATTCAGGCCTTCGTTTCGCTCAAGCCGCAGCAACCCCCGCGAACGGAGTCCGGAATGCGGAGCTTTTTTGAAGCCCTGCAGGGCGCTGTTTTTAGTCAGCCCACTATTTTCCGGACAAATGCAGATGTTTCGGTCCGTCCGTACACGTTGGATTCTGTTTGTGAAGCCGCGCTAAATCCGAATTGCAAGTTTGTCGTGCTTCGTGCGGAATGCGAGAAGTTTTGGCAATGTACGTTTTTGCTTCCCGACAAACAGGGCATGGGCGCGTTGTTCTTTGATCTCCAGCGTCAGCAGAATCCCCGTCGTCTCTCGCCTGAATCGCTCATCGAGATGTTCAAGAAACTCTACAAGAGTCTCTCGCCGCGTCTCATCCGCATCGGCGATTCGGAGGCCCGCGAGAAGCTGAAAAGCCGTCACGGTCTCGTCATGATGCCGGGACTTGGGCGTATTGAATGGCTCCAGATCGTCTCCCCTGAGGTTTACAGCGACATCTATAATCCGTCAGAACTTGTGGCGGCCCCGGGATACCAGACGGAGATTTGGGAAGACGGTTCCCTGTTCATGCGTGTCTATGACGATCCCAACGACTGGGAGAGCGAGGACAATATCTCCCAGGCGAACTTCATTCCTGGATTTTTGGCGGGTCTGGCCAAGATCAAGGACAACGAAAAAGAAAAAGATTCGTTGCGAGAAATGGAGCGTCTCTGGAGCCGCGCCGAAAAAACGGCCGAAAAAGCCTACGAAGTCTTCAACGCTGCGGTTGGGGTGGGCTCATCGGCGCCGGCACCGAGCGCCCAGACGCGCGAAACACAGCCCGTCCAGACCGCCGATCTCGATCGCCTCGTGGAATCCTCCAACACGCATCTCGACGCAGAGGACGCACGCAAACGCGCCGTCGTCTTTGCCCGTCTCAAATCCGAATACAAAATCGAAGAAAACGCCATCGAAAAAGTCGGTCAGGAAGGACCGTGCACGATTTTCCGTGCCCAGCCCGACAAAAAGCCCGCCATGTTTGTCACGTATCAGGATCTCGAACGCAAAGTGTTCATCCTCAACGTGTTTGAAGATTTGTCGCGTTTTCTTTCCGCCAACGGGTGCAGCGTCAAACAGGCGCATTTTGAGTCCATCAAGCGTCTCATCAAAACGTACTATCACCCCGAAAATCAGATGCTCAATGCGCTGGAGGATCTGCCTTCCGAGGTTTCTCGCGATCGTCGCATGCCGGAACTGCGCGAGCAGTTCAAACCGGCCGCCGTCGAGACGATCAAGGATAACCAGTCCCTGACCTTCTGGTACTACAAACCCGACATTCAGGGCATCGAAACCCTGACCCTCACCCAGTATGAAGACTGGCCCCTCCAGATCGAGGCCAAGATTCAGTGCGCCGATATGGAAAACGAGCCCGAAACGACTCCGGCTCCGGATCCGGCACAGACTGCGCCCGCCGCCAGCGAACCCAAAGCCGAGCCCAAAGCCGAGCCCGCTCCCGCCCCCGTTCCCACGCCCAAACACGACGCCGCCCCAGTGGCCAAGCCCGCCCCCAAAGCCGTCAGTGCGCAAAATATGCCCGCCATCATGGAAGGCTCCAGCCATGCGCTCGTCAAAGTCGTGTTGGTCATTGTCCTTATGATCGTGGTGGTCTATGTGGCCCTCGTCTACTTCTCCAACGGCGGAGACTGGAATCTCTTGAACATGCTCAAATAATGGTTCGAGTTCTGATAACCACAGGGCCATGAGGCCCAATCATCCTACGAACCATGATATGGCCCGGTATCGATGCTTCTGCGTTCTGCCGGGCTTTTCTTTTCACATCCCCGGATGTGCCGGGGAATTTTGCACAGGACAAAGTTGAATGGGCGCTCTTGAAGGAAGTCTGAGCTTTAAAACGTATTACGTCAAAGGTGAACCCCCCAACGATTTTCAGGAAACGTATCTTCGCAAACTTCAGGAACATTTTTTTGAGCCCCTCAGTCCGGTGGGCGATGTGGAACGTTCTGTGGGATGGGTGCCAGCCCAGGATCCCATCGCCACCGAATTTTCGCGCGACCACCTCTTTTTTAACCAGTACATCGTGTTTGCCATGCGCATCGACAAATGGGCCCTGCCTTCGTGCTGGGTCAAGGCTCTGATGCGGCAGGCCGTGGCTGCACACATCGCCGAGGCCGGTCTCAAGGAGACCGGCGACGAGAAACGTCCCGCCAAACTCTCCAAAAGCGCCAAGGACAAAATTAAACTCGAAGTTGTCACGCGCATCAAACAGCAGATCCTGCCTGCCATGAAAGTCATCGACGTATGTTGGAACATTCAGGAAAATAAACTGCGTTTCTGGAGCCAGTCCAACGCCGTTTGCGACGAATTTGCCGAGCTTTTTGAGTCGACGTTTGGGCTTCAGCTGGACCCCGACTCTCCGTTTCTCATGGCCCGCGAACTCGGTTTGAGCGAGTCTCAGCTCGATGCCATGGTCAACGCTGACCCCTGGCATCCCGTCTTTGATCACTAGGAGTTCACAATGGAAATTTTTGAAAAAATCGAACGCACTCGCCATTTTGGTGAGCTCTTCCTGCTCTGGCTCTGGTACCACTCTCAGGTTGACGATACGATTTTTTATCTGAGCGATAAAACCACCTTGTCTCTGGCCATCGACAGCCAGATTATCCTCGAAGCCCACCTCAGCGAATCCGAACGCACGACGTTGAGCGGAGGTGCGCCCGCCGAAAGCCGCGAGGCGTTCGAGGCCATCCGGCAGGGAAAAATTATTTCTCAGGCCAAAATCCGTCTCCAGCGTGATGAAAAGGAGTGGGTCTTTACACTGGCCTCAAACACCCTTTCGATTTCGGGACTTAAAATTCCTGCGCTCATGACCAAGTCCGAAGACGACAAACTCTACGAACGACAGGCGCTTATCGAAGAAGTGGACAGCCTCGTGCGCGGGTTGTACGAATCGTTCCTCCAAACGCGACTCGGTCCGGCATGGGAACAGGAATCGCGCGACATCATTACCTGGATCTCGGACAACGCTGACTTAGAGAATAGGGCTTAGGCGTGAGAAGTTAGGCGTGAGGCGTGAGGGGGTGGGGGCGGTCATGGTGGGAATATGGATTTTTTCAGCGAATACATCACACCGTTTTTGTTAGCGGTTCTTCAGGGGGTGACGGAATTTTTGCCTGTGTCGAGTTCAGGACATCTTGTGCTTCTCAACGCGGCATTTCCGGTCGACGCGGGGATTTTGTTTGACCTCGTGTTGCACCTGGCGACGCTTGTGAGCATCGTGCTCTTTTATCGTCGCGATATTGCGTCGATTTGTGTGGGGTGCGTACGAGAGTTCAGGACACCTGAAAAAACGAATCTCAAGTTTGTCGGGTATCTCATGGTGGCGACGGTGTTGACGGGAGGGATTGGCCTTTTTCTCAACGATTATGTCGAAACGCATCTGCGCAATGTCGTCGTCGTGGGGTGTTTGTTGATCGTCAATGCGGGGATTTTGTGGGCGTCTCGCAAACGCGGTCTGTTTGGACTGAGCACGGGGGCTCTCAACCTTAAAACGGCAGTCGTACTGGGGTTGGCGCAGGGAGTGGCCGTTCTTCCTGGTATATCGCGTTCGGGCTCGACGATTACGGCGGCGCTTCTCATGGGCATTGAACCGGGGTCGTGTGCCAGGATCAGTTTCTTGTTGTCGATACCTGTGATTTTGGGGGCCTTGGTGTTGCACATTCCGGATATGGCGAATTTGACGGTGCAACATGGCGCGATCGTGGTGGCGGCCGCCTTGCTGGCTGCAGCGGTGGGATATTTTTCGCTCCTCTTTTTGGATCGAATCCTCAAGAAAGCGAATTTCCATCATTTTGCGCCTTACTGTGTGGGCGTGGGTCTTTTGGCGATTGTGCTTGGACTTGTGTTTTAGACGCATCCAAACAAAAAAGCCGGGCGTATCTGACGCAGGCAGATAGCCCGGCGCGCGCGCCGTATCCGCCTTTGGCGGATAGGCGGCGCAAACTAAATATTATTTCAAAATCACCACCAAAATCCAAATTTATAGCAAATTTGAGGCAATTTCGGCGAGTTTTGAACGTTCACCTTTGGATAAAGTGACGGTGGCGGCAATGTCCACGCCTTTGAATTTGTTGATGACGTAGGTGAGTCCGTTGCTGTCGGCGTCGACGTAGGGGTTGTCGATTTGGTACGGGTCGCCGGTGAGGACGACTTTTGTGCCCTGGCCGACGCGTGTGATGATGGTTTTGACTTCGTGCGGGGTGAGGTTCTGTGCTTCGTCGACGATGATGTACTGGTTGGGGATGGAACGGCCTCGGATGTAGGTGAGGGCTTCGATCTGGAGGAGTCCCATGTCGATGAGTTCTTTGTAGCTGCGACGGCCGCGGCGTTTGTCTTCTTCGTTGAGTCCCATGAGGAATTCGACGTTGTCGAAGATGGGCTGCATCCATGGGTTGAGTTTGTCCTCGATGCCTCCGGGGAGGTATCCGACGTCTTTTCCGAGGGGGAAGATTGGGCGAGCGACGAGGAGTTTGCTGTAGGCCTGTTCTTCGGTGGCTTTTTGGAGGCCTGCGGCGAGTGCGATGAGGGTTTTTCCGGTACCGGCCTTGCCGAGGAGGGTGACGAGTTTGATGTTGTCGTCGAGGAGGCAGTCGAGGGCGAAGTGCTGTTCTTTGTTACGGGGTTTGATGCCCCAGCAGCCGGAGAATCCGGGGCGCGTGGTGGCGAGGGCGACGATTTTGTTGGACTGAGGAAGGAGACGCGCCATGGCGGTGTGGCTTTCTTCGTGTCGGT
This sequence comes from uncultured Myxococcales bacterium, assembly GCA_945875805.1. Lineage (GTDB taxonomy): Bacteria > Myxococcota_A > Bradymonadia > UBA4248 > UBA4248 > UBA4248. The sequence goes on from CAMCLY010000010.1 coordinate 22,029, forward strand.
CGACGAGCCGGACGTATTCGTTGGCGTAGAGGAGTTTTTGTGAAGGTTCCAGGCCCTGGGTGAGTTCGTCATTTTCGTAGGCGGCGGTGGCCTGGGGGGATTCGCGGAAGGCGACGGTCACTTCGCGAGCCTGGTAGAGTTCGTCGATGATATCGCTGTCGACGCGGAGTTCTGCAGCTCCGGGATAGAGTTCGTCGATGGAGAAGCCGCGTTCCTCGTAATTCTCGCTGTCGAGCCCCATGCCGTCGGCGCGAATGCGAAGGTTGGTGTCCTTGGTGATGAAGATGCACGGGACGTCGGGCTGTTCGGCTTTGACGCGAAGGGCGACGCTCATGATGAGGGTGTCGGGGGAGTTTTTGCTGGTCGCGATATTGTCTTGTGGCAGATACTGGCGTTCGGTGGGCAGGACGCGGATAAGACCGCCATTGGGCATGGTGACGCCCTGGGCCAGGTTGCCCTGTTCGCGGAACTCGTCGAGGGTCCGGCTGAACTGACGCGCGGCGCGACCGAGTTCGTTGAGCTGTTTTTTGAAGTTGTCGACCTCCTCGACGACGTAAATCGGAATGATGACATTATTGTTTCCGAATTTCGTGATAGCCTGGGGATCGTGCAATACGACGTTGGTATCCAGCACAAAATTCTTCACTTTCCCTGAGTTCATGATTCTTTCCTTTACCCGTTAGGAGTCCATCGCCCGGCCCCCGAGGCCCGGCGTCCATCCGCCCCGACACGCACCTGTGCGAGGCGAGTCTGATACGTTATAAAACAACTTTGGTTTTCAGGGCATTCCAAATTCACCGCGAAAGGCGCGGGGCGAAAATGTGGAAGGGGAGAATGCCGGCGCATGGGGGAGGCGTCCACGGATCGGAAAAATAATGATGTCCGGCGAGCATGGGCAAATCTCTGTGAGATTTGCCCATTATCTTGGATATGTGGTAGGAGGTGCGCATCAGAATGGATATGCACTTTTTGGAAGTAAAAAGCGACACATTGCCTTTTGTTTTTGTATAGATCGCCATTTGTATCGAAACCGCTTCGGGTTTCACGAGAATACACGATGAACACACACGTCAACGACGACATCCATTCCAGCAATGCCTCCCGTGACATCGGGACTGCCAGCACCATGAGCGGCACGTCGCTCGGCGCCACGCATTCGCCCGCATCCGACGACGCCTCTCTCCATGGTGCGAACGTCAGGGATCTGGACAATGTATCCGGTTTTTCTGACGAAGACGACGAGGATGCCACTGTCATCAATGAAAACGCCGAGGAGCTCCGTGACCTCGTCTCCACGGCCTCCCGAACTTCCCCCCGGAATGGCGCGCAACCTGCCATGACGGAAGTGCTGCCTGATGCCATTTCGGCCGACGGCGTTCAGGAGACGCGCAAAGGCGTTGCCATACGTTCCGACAAAAGCCTCAAGCGCGACCGTTTGCCGCTTGGATTCCTGCTCCACGAACGCTATCGCATTGACGGCATCCTTGGATCCGGTGGATTCGGGGTCGTCTATTCTGCCGTCGACACGCGCGACAATCGCCCCGTCGCCGTCAAAACGCTGCGCAACACGCTGGACAATCACGACATCGCCGCCAAACGCTTTCAGCGCGAAATCGATCTGTGCGCGAGCATTCAGAGCGAACACGTCGTCAAAATTTTTGACCACGGTTCGACGATCGACGCCGACGGCGGAGAGACGCTTTTCTATACCATGGAACTCCTGGATGGAAAAACACTCGACGAATACATCGCAGGACGCGAGAAATTCACCTTTTATGAAGTCAAGACCATCATGCTTCAGGTCCTCGACGGACTCGCCGAAGCGCACCGCAAACACATCGTCCATCGGGACCTCAAGCCAGCCAATATCTGTCTGCGCGAAGATCCGCCCGACAGCCACCAGTTCGACGTCAAGGTCCTCGATTTTGGCATCGCCAAAGTCATCGACGGCGACCAGAACACCGAAAAACTCACGCAAAGCGGCAACTGGATGGGCTCGCCGGCCTACATGAGCCCGGAACACCTCAAGGGATGCGACGTCACCCCCGCCTCGGACATCTTCTCACTGGGCCTTATCATGCTCGAAATGATCTTGGGGTATCCCGCCATCGACGGCGATTCCCCCATGGACAGCGCCATGATCATCGTCTCGCAGGATCCCGTCCCCATCGCGGACTGGATCCTGGAGTCCAGTCTCGGCCCGATCATCGAGCAGTGCGTCCGCAAATCCCCCGTCGATCGCATCCAGAACGGCGACATCCTGGCCCAGGCGTTCCGGGCACTCGACGACGACGTGCTCAAAAACGAGTTTGCCGCCTCTAAATTGCGCAAACGCAACAATCGCGACGTATCCTCCCTGCAGCCCACTCCGGTCGCCGAACCGACGATCACCTCCGAAGCCATCGAACGCGAACGCCGGCGACTCGGAATCAACCTTTTCCTCTTTATCGGCATTGCGCTCTGCGTCTTTACGATTCTGATCATCGTATTCGTCAAAATCTACGTCGACAAAAGCACGAACGACCCCGACCCCCTGCCCACGGTCGAACTCACGCCGACCGAAAAAGCCCTCTCCACCGGCCTGGTTCGCGGGGCCTGCCTTGGCGCGTTGTCGCCGTTGCGCCTGACCGTCACCATTTCAAGCATGCCCGTCGGAGCCTCGATCTATCGCGCATCCGACAATCAGTTCGTGGGCAAAACCCCTGTCGAACTGTCGATTCTGCCCGCGCGCGGTGACACATGGAGCCTCGTGGCCCGCGCCGACGGCTATGCCGATTACCCCCTTTTCGTCAACCTTTGGAGTTCCAGCACCGTCGCCCTGACGATGGAACGCCTGCCCCCGTCATTCGACGACAAGACGCCCCCTCCGCCTCCCGCGGCCAACCCCGCCGACATGGCCAAACCGGCCGAGGTGGATAAGCCGACCCCTGCCCCCGCCGCCTCTTCTAAAAAATCCGAATCAGAAGCTAAAAAGGCGTCAAAAACAAGCACAAAATCCATAAAATCCACATCGAATTCGAGCAAATCGTCCAACTCTGCCAAGACGACCAAGGGGTGGAGTGTGGACGACGTCGTCAACAAGCCGAGTTCCGGAACATCCTCTTCAAAAACGGGGATAAAATCGCCCACCTCCTGGAAAGTCGACAACTGACTGGGCGCCGCCTATCCGCCGCGGGCGGATACGGCGCGCGCGCCGGGCTATCTGCCTGACGGCAGATACGCCCGGCTTTTTGGATGTGGGGCTCCCGGCCACAGACAGGTGCTTTTTTTTGCCCCACACGCTTGACATTGACCAGGACGCCGTGCGCGTGGTAGCATAAAAGACATACGTCATACGAGTCACACCCAGCATCCAAAGGGGGGAGTCGCTTGAGTTCAAGATATCGTCTCTTAATCGTCGATGATGACCTTGATACCCTGCGCAGCCTCGCCATGATGCTGTCGCTGGAAGGGTACGATGTGATGACGGCGTCCTCGGGCATGGCCGCCACGGTGCTTCTGAGCGAGCATGTGTTCGACACCATCATCACCGATTTGCGCATGCCTATCGTCGACGGGTTTGAAATTGCGCGTCGCACGCGGGCCCTTCATCCGGCCGCGTCGATCATCGTGACTTCGCGTTTCCTCGACGAAAAGACGCTTGGCTGGATCCACGAGATGGGCATCATGGGGCTCGAAAAGCCCTATAACATCCATCAAATCAGCGCCGTGTTGCGCGAATTTCAGACCACTGGCGCGGAGATATGACGCGTTTTTGATTGATTCCCCATGGCGTTGCTATCATAATATTTCGGATATTTTTCTTCTGTCATAAGGGGGTGAGAAGTGGTCAACCTGCCACAGCGTTTCGTTCCGAGTTCGAATCAGATTCTGTCTCCCGCCCATCTGGTGTCTCAAACCGGTCATGACACTCGAATCACGGCGGTCAGCTTTTCGCCCTGTCTGCACTTTTTTGCCAGCGCCGACGCCGACGGATGGGTCAAGATTTGGAACGGCGAAACGCTCGACGTACTCGGAAGTTATCTTCTCGATTTTGAGTGTAGCTCGCTGGTCTGGGATGGGCTTCATGCTTTGGTCTGCCGGGGAACCGATTCGGACGCCGAGCGCCGCATCGTCCTGGATACCGACCAGTCGCCGGCATCCTCCGCCCCCGATGCGCCCGACCCCTCGCGCGTCATTCGCCTCATCGGTGCCCCGGAACTCGAAACGTCCGGTGACACCCTGCGCGTTCTCTATAATGACGAAAGCATGGAGTACGGGATTCCCGGACTCGCACGCGCCGCGCTCGAACCCTGTGAGCGATACGGCGTCGCCATGGGCACCCGGACACTCATCGTCGTCAGCGCGTTTGAACGCGAGGTCCTCGTCGAACTCGAGGCCCCCGAAGGGCAGACGTGGTGCGATTTCGTCATTTCGTGGCGCGGCGATTTTGTGGCCGCCGTCGCCAGCGACGGCTCCATCTGGGAAATCATTCCCCTCAAGCGCGAATCCCGATGCCTTCATCACGAGACGACGCAGGCCACCGCCCTTGCGTTTGGAAGCGATACCTTGGTGCTCGTCGGGGATTACCGGGGCAATCTCTCGATATACGACCTGGCCCGGCACGCCCTGCTCCTGCGTACCCCGAGATGTCTTCCCAACTTTGTCGCGCGGTTTGCCTCGCCCCGACGCCCTGGATTCATCGGCATTCGCCCCGAAAGCCTTACCGCCTATTTTGGGCATTCCCAGGAAATCCTGACTTCGGCTCCGCTTCCCGCCCTCTGTCGTGCCTCCGCCCCCGCCACGGCGTACTGCGAAATCGCCATGGCCTGTGAGGACGGCGGCGTCTATCGTCTCAAGCTCGACACCGGGTTTATCCGAAAATGTTTTGACACGCCCACTCGCGTCGTCGCCGTGGCGGCCTGTGACTCCGCCGTGGCCACCTGTGATGCCGACGGACGCGTGTTGGTTTGTGACGACCGCAAACTCTCAAAACTCAGCCTCACGCTCGACGGCGAACCTTCCGGCATGGCGATCTCTGACGACGCCAGCGGTCTGGCCTTCCTCGTGAACGGTTCGCTCATTCTTGCGACCTTGCCCGAAAACGACGCGCCCGTTTCGATCGCCATGCCAGGCGTTGTGGCCATGGCGTTTGTGGATTCTTCCGACAGACTTTTTGCGGTCACGCAGACGCTCCACCTGCTCGTCATTCACTCCCGGGAGGCCACCGTGACCGATCTCGGGGTCATTCCCGTCGAACACGCACGCCCCGTCTCCATCTCGCGCGCGTCCGACCATGCGCTTTATCTTCTGTGCGCCACCGAACACGGCCAGGACGTCATCGTCAGGGTGGATCCCGAGTCGATGGAAACGACCGAATGTCTGCGCATCCTTTCACAGAACCGCCAGATATGGGCCACCTCGGACAAGCCTCAGAAAGTCTCGATACGAAACGACGCGACCGCTCTGCGCATCGTCCATGGACTCCAGACGTTCTCGCCAGACGACTGGTCGAGGAGCGAACCCGTGGTCAGCAAGTCCAATTCGGACAAGGACGACACATCGCGTACCGCCTGGGTGCGTCAATAAAAAACACGGCGCGGATTTTCCGCGCCTTTTTTATGGGTTCGCCTGGGTGGCCCGGCGCGCCCCGCAAGGGGGCGCACACAAAAAAGCGGTGCGTATCCGCGGAGGCGGATAGCACCGCGCGCAAGGCGTATCGGCCTCTGGCCGATAGCCTGCGCCCCATAGGCCGCGGCGATTAGGGATCGCCCTTCTGAGCACGGCGCAGGCGCTGGCGTTCCAGGGCTTCGGGGCGTTCCTGGATGGGCAGGACGTTGAGGGCGAAAATGCCTTTCCGGGTTTTGCACCAGTCAAAGAGCACACGCTGTCCACGGCGCAAATGCTTGGTGCCCGGCACCTGGATGGCGCTCTGGTGGACGAAAATGTCTTTGGAATATCCGTCCTCCCAGAGGAATCCATACCCCAGATCGCGATCGAACCAGCGCACGCGACCGCGCGTCAGGCGGCGCGACTGGATGTCGTTCTCGAAGGAGAAGGTGCGGGGGGCGTACGAGAATTCCGTTTCCCCCGATTCTTCTATGGGTCTGGTGTTATTCTCCACGATCGATATCTCGCTGGGCTGTACGGCTCTTGAGCGCTTCGCGCTTGTCGAAGTTTTTCTTCCCGCGACCAAGGCCGAGTTCGAGTTTGATTTTTCCGCATTTAAAATACAGGCTCAGGGGGACGAGCGTCAATCCCCGGATGTCGAGCTGGTGGGAAAGTTTGGCGAGTTCGCGATGGTGGAGAAGCAGTTTGCGGGGACGCAGGGGATCGTGGTTGTTGCGGTTTGCCCAAGCATATTCGGCCACATGCGCGTTGACCAGAAAGAGTTCGGGATTTGCGCCCTCGCTGAATTTGGCATAGGCCTCGCCCAGCGACACGTGGCCCGCACGAATACTCTTGACCTCGCTGCCGAGCAGGGCAAGGCCGGCTTCGTAACGATCTTCGATGTGGTAGTCAAAGAAGGCCTTTTTATTTTTGCATATAATTTTGATGGCCGGTTTGGCTGGAGCGGGCGAATTTGCCATGGATGACCTCACTTTGCGCCCCATTTTCGGCGGCCGGCGGGTTTCTTGAAGAGGATTTTGATGGGGGTGCCTTCAAACCCGTAGTAGGCGCGAATCTGGTTGTGGATAAAGCGTTTGTAGTCGGTGGGGATGATTTCGGGGGCGTTGGACTGGATGACGAACGTCGGCGGACGGATGGCGACCTGCTGGGCGAAGTAGAAGCGCAGGTTGCGGCTCCCGACGGTGGGGGGCGTGTGCTGTTCGAGAATGCGGCGGAACACGCGGTTGAGCTCACCGGTCGGCACGCGGCTGCTCGCCGTCGTGTAGAGCTTTTTGGCGATGTCGAGAATTTTGTGCGTGCGCGTGCCCACCAGTGCGCTGATCGTAAAGATGGGCACCCGATCGATGAACGAGAGGCGCTCGCGGGCGGCGGCGATGTACTCTCGGGCCGTGGCGTCTGTTTTGGGTTCGATCGTGTCCCATTTGTTGAGAAGGACGGCAATGGCACACCCGCGTTCGAGCGCCAGGGCGGCGATTTTGAGATCCTGTTCCGTCACGCCAACGTTGGCGTCGATGACGAGCAGCACGACATCGGCACGTTCGACCGCGTCGAGCGCCTTGACGATGGAGAACTTTTCGATCCTCTGGCTGATGGCGCTCTTCCGGCGGATGCCGGCCGTGTCGATGAGGACGTACTGCTGGCCGTCCTTGCCTTCGAGATACGAGTCGATGGTGTCGCGCGTGGTGCCGGCGATATCGGCCGTCAGGAGACGTTTGTACCCCAAAAGTCTGTTGATGAGCGTGGATTTTCCCGTGTTGGGCTTGCCCAGAACAGCGACGTGAATCGTTTCGGACAACACGCGTTCGGCAAGCGCGGCCGTATCCGAAACGGTGGACGGCACTTCGTAGAGCTCGGCGTCTTCTTCGGTTTCAAAGACGTATCGGGGCGATGCCTCGTCCGCGCGATCCTCTTCGTCCGCCGCTTCGGGGGCGACGCATTCGGCGTCATCCTCCGGGGTAGAGGCGTCATCGAACGCGTCTTCTTCGAGCGCGTCGTCGTCCATCGGAACATAGCCTTTGGGATAAATGCCAAATTCTTCGACGTATTCTTCGGTAAATTCGCCAAAATCGTTATCGAGAACAAATTTTGCGCGACGGTTGTCCTCGTCGTCATTTTTGGGAAAATCGCGCGTGACGGCTTCGGTGAGTTCGCCGAAGTTGACGCCGTGCTCAGCGGAGACGCAGACCATCTCGTCGAGGGCCAGTTCGTAAAATTCGTACGAAAGCTCGACGAGTCTGGGCTGATCGACCTTGTTGACGACGAGGATGAGGCGCTTGTCGCTGCGCCGCAGGATGTCGGCGATTTGGCGGTCGGCGGGCAGGAGTCCGGCGCGCGCATCGACGAGGAAGAGAATGACGTCGGCCTCCTCGACGGCGAGTTGCGCCTGAACGCGCATCTGTTCGAGGAGCACGTCGCTCGACTCGGGCTCGAATCCGCCCGTGTCGATCACGGTGAACCGGCAGCCTTCCCAGTGGGCCATGCCGTAGTTGCGGTCGCGCGTCACGCCGGGGGTATTTTCGACAATCGCCATGCGCGAGCGCACGAATCGGTTAAAAAGTCTCGATTTTCCAACATTGGGTCGTCCGACAAGCGCGACCACCGGCAAGCGTTCCTTCATCGTCAGTCCTCTGTCAAATAGCCGAATTGTTTTAGATCCTTGGGGTTTTCGCTCCAGTTCTCGCGCACTTTGACGACGAGCTCGAGCTTGACGGCGGCATCAAGGAGGGACGACAATTTTTCGCGCGCCTCGATGCCGAGCTGTTTGATGGCCGCGCCGCGTTTCCCGATGAAAATGGCCTTCTGACTTTCGCGTTCGACATGGACGGTCGCCTTGATTTCGACGCGATGGTCGGCGCGCATCGACTTGAAATCGTCGATTTCGACGACCGCCGAGTACGGAAGTTCCTTCATCATCTGACGGTATATGACCTCACGTATCGTTTCGGACGCCAGAAAGCGTTCGGACTGATCCGTGTAATACTCGCGCGGATAAAGCGCCTCCTGCTCCGGAAGATGGCGCACGAGCACGTCGAGGAGCGTGTCGAACTCCTTGCGCTTGCGCGCGCTTACCGCGACGATGTCGTCAAACGGATAGACTTTGGAATACGCCTCCATGATCGGTAGGAGCGCCGACGGTTCCTTGAGCAGATCGATTTTGTTGATCGCCAGGACGGCCGGTTTCCCGGCCTTTTTGAGCGCGTCGATGAGTCCCTGTTCGATTTCTTCGATGTCGCCGGTTTCGGTCAGGGCATGTGCCGCGTCGATGAGCATCAGCACGCAGTCGGAATCGCCCAGCGTCGAGAGCGCCGACTGAATCATGGCCTGATTGAGCGCCCGTTTGAGCCACAAATGGAGCCCGGGCGTGTCGATAAAAACGACCTGCGCGTCGCGGCGGTTTACGATGCCGCGAATCTTGTCCCGCGTCGTCTGAGCCTTTGAGCTCGTGATACTCACGCGTTCCCCCGTCAGCGCATTGACGAGTGTAGACTTTCCTGCATTGGTGCGCCCCACGAGCGCCACAAATCCACATCGGTAATTCTTCATAACCATCCAGATACAGGACGCGCGCGGCGCTGCGCTCGACAGGACGCCCCCGCGTCTCAAAAAAGGGGGCCAAAAAAGCCCCCAAACCCTCCGACGTTACGACGCGCTCTGGTAGTACGTCAGCTCCGGTTCATGTTGCTTGAGCACGACGCCTTCGTCGACGATAACCCCGGTGACGCCTTCCATCGAGGGCACTTCGTACATGATGTCCAGCATCACTTCCTCAATGATCGAACGCAGACCGCGCGCCCCGCTCTTGCGGCGTATCGCCTCGCGCACGATCTCGCGCCGTGCCGATTCCGTCACCGTCAGCTGGATCCCGCTCAGTTCAAAAAGTCGTTCGTACTGGCGCAGAATGCTGTTTTTGGGCTTCCACAAAATCTCGAGCAACGCCTCCTCGTCCAGCTCGTCCAGCGTCACGATCACCGGAATGCGTCCCATAAATTCGGGAATCAGACCGTATTTGATCACGTCCACCGTCTCGACCTGGCGGCGCAAAATTTTGTCGTCCTCCTCGGTCTTTGACACGACGTCGCTATGGAACCCGAGAGAACTCACCCCGATGCGGTTCTGAACAATGCTGCCGATGTTGTTGAACGCCCCCGAAAGGATGAACAAAATATTCGTCGTGTCGACTTCTATGACGTTGCTCGGCGGCTGATTCCGCGCGCTGTCCGGCGTAAACGTCACCGATCCCGACTCGATCATCTTGAGCAGGGCCTGCTGCACGCCCTCGCCCCCCACGTCGCGCCCCTTGTCGCCTCGCGTCGCGATTTTGTCTATCTCGTCGATACACACAATGCCTTTCGACGTCCGTTCCACGCTTTTGCCCGACGCGATCCACAAATTCTTGATGATATTCTCGACGTCCTCGCCCACATAACCGGCTTCCGTCAGCGTCGTCGCGTCCGCCACCGTAAACGGCACGTTCAGCAGTTTCGCGATGCTCTGCGCAATCAGCGTCTTGCCGCACCCCGTCGGGCCCATCATTAAAATGTTGCCCTTCGTCAGCTGCACGTCGTCCTCGCTGTCGAGATGGATGTTCTCGATGCGCTTGTAGTGATTGTAAATCGCCACACTCATCGCCACCTTCGCACGATCCTGGCCGATGATGCGTTCGTCGAGAAACGCCTTGATGCGCGACGGGCGCATCTCCGACGCCGACACCGTCACGTTCTTCTCGGCCGCAGCCTTGCTCTCTTCCTGCATCAGCATCCCCATGCACTTCATCGTGCACTCGTCGCAGATGCACACGCCTTCGTTCGGAGAATCCTTGCGAAACACGAGTTTGCGGACGTCTTTTTCTTCCTTGCCGCAAAATGAGCAGCGTACTTTTTTACTCGCCATATCCAGACGTTTCCTCTTCAAATGCCCCCAAAAAACACAGCGGAGTATCGTATCCGCAACGCACGCGCTTGTCAACGCACTAACCCCACGACGCGATCGCGGGATCGTTTTCGGGTCGCGCGGCTATGGCCTCACGGCCATACGCCCGCGCCGGGGGCCCTATTGCCTCGCGGCAATACGGGCCCCCTTCCCTTTTATGCTTGCGCATCCCCGCCAAACGCGCCAGAACCCCCGCGCATTCCGTCCCCGGTGTCCGGGGCGCGCGCGCCACGAGCGTGGTTCTGCCGTCCCCGTCCGGCCTCACCCTACATTTAATGATTCCTACAAAGGTTTTACCATGGCACCCATCCTCATTTCCGAACCCACCGTCCAGCAGCTGCGCGCCATCCTGGCGCGTTCCCCCGAAGCCCGTCCCGAACACGCCATCCGGCTCTACATCTCCGGACTCTCCGAGTCCGGCCCCGAATGGAGTCTCTCGCTCGACACCTATTCCCCGGACGCCGACGAATGCTGTGACTTCGACGGACTCCGCGTCATCATCGAACGCGGGCTTCTCGAGGCCGTCGGCGGCATCAGAGTCGAATACGAAGCCATGCCCGCCGACGACGGTTCCGACGACGGCGGCTTCCTCATCGAAGGCCTCGACCCCGACTTCCAGGCCCTCTATCGTCCATGCGGGGGCGGTTGCGGCGGTTGCGGCGGATGTCATGGTTGCCACGGCTGTCACCACGACGAGCGAGACGACGATTTCTGCGCCTGCGGCGACCCATGCGGTTGTGGCAGTTGCGGCGGTTGTGATGGACACGCCGACGACCGGGACTAAACCGCCGCCCAGACAAAAAAAGCCGGGCGTATCCGCCAAAAGCGGATAGCCCGGCTCAGGCTCGGCGTATCCGCCCGGAGGGCGGATAGCCGGGCGCCACACTAACACCCGGAAGCGGCATTCATCTGCTGGAAGTATTCGAGCGATCGGCTCCAGAGCGCCTCCTGCTCGGCACTGTCCAGATGGGAAGCCACGGGGATCGGCCGGACGGAAGGCTCATCCTTCTCCAAGGCCACCACTTTTTGCGCCGGACGCGCGTCTTCGGACATCTTTTCGGATACATATTTATTATCAATATCAGCCATGATGCACTCCTCTTTGTTGAGCGGAACCCCCGGGAGACCCCCTCGGGCGCACGTTTATACCTACATGTAATCCATTGTCCAATTTTTTTAACATTGTCGTCACTGCACCGACCCAAACCTACATCGAACGCGCATCGTAAGGTTTTATCAGGGTTTGCGGCATTTTATGTCTTGACATGCGGCGTTTTTAGGTGGTTTTATCCGCGTCGATTCTGAACAATTTTTGAATTTTGTTTTGTGTTGCGTCAACCTGAGCCGCCAAAAGTATCGAGAAAGCGGCCCCCTTCTCACGAGGAGACTGTACATGAGTCGTGTTTTCAATTTTTCCGCCGGTCCTTCAACGCTTCCCGAATCCGTTCTGGAAATCTGCGCCAAAGAAATGCTCGACTGCCACGGGACCGGCCAGTCCGTCATGGAAATGAGCCACCGCTCTGCCGCCTACAAGCCGATCATCGAAGGATGTGAGGCCAAAATCCGCGACCTCATGCACATCCCCGACAACTATCGCGTGTTGTTTTTGCAGGGAGGGGCGAGTCTGCAGTTTGCAATGATTCCGCTCAACCTCAACAAGACGGGCAGGGCGGCATACGTCGATACGGGCGTGTGGTCCAAAAAGGCCATCGAGGAGGCGCGGCGTTTCCTCACCACGGTCGACGTCGTGGCGTCTTCGCGCGACCGCGGGTGTTGCTACATCCCCGAAATCCGCAAAATCGAAGGGGATTACGACTATGTCCACATCACGCTCAACAACACGATCTACGGCACCAAATGGAGCTATCTCCCCGACACGGGGGACATTCCCCTCGTCTGTGACTGTTCGTCGAACATTCTGTCCGAGCCGATTGACGTGACCAAATTCGGCGTCCTTTATGCCGGTGCGCAAAAGAACCTGGCGCCGGCCGGCGTCACCCTCGTCATCATTCGCGACGACCTCATCCGCGAAGATCTCCCCGCCTCCGTCCCGACCATGTTGCGCTACGACACCCACGCCAAGAACGGATCGATGTTCAACACGCCCCCGTGCTACTCGATTTACGTCATGGGACTCGTGCTCGACTGGGTCAAGTCCTGCGGCGGCGCCGAAGGCATGAAAAAGAGAAACGAAGAAAAAGCCGCCTGCCTCTACGACTTTCTCGACAGCTCCGACTACTATCACGCCACGGTCGAAAAGGGCAGCCGCTCCCTGATGAACGTGCCCTTCCTCACCAAAGAAACGGATCCCGAAAAAGCCGCCGTCATCAACAAAAAATTCGTTTCCGAAGCCGCCAAGGCCGGCCTCGTCAATCTCGCCGGACACCGCCTCGTCGGCGGCATGCGCGCTTCGATTTACAACGCTATGTCCCTCGAAGGCGTCCAGGCGCTCGTCGCGTTCATGAAAAAATTCGCCGCCGAAAACCCCATTGACTAGGAGACCGACCCCATGTTTAACATTCACACGCTCAACAAAATCGCGGCCATCGGCCTGAACCTCTTTGATAAATCCCAGTACGCCCTCGTCGACGCTCTGGATCAGGCCGACGCCGTCATTCTGCGCTCCGCCGACATGCACGCGCTCGACTACGCGGCGCTCAAAAACCTCAAATCCGTCGCGCGCGCCGGCGCGGGCGTCAACAACATCCCGTTGCCCAAATGCACCGAAAAAGGCATCGTCGTCTTCAACACCCCCGGCGCCAATGCCAACGCCGTCGCCGAGCTCGTTCTCCTCTCCATGCTCGCCGCCTCTCGCCCTATCCTCAAAGGCGCCGCATGGGCCAAAACCCTCGTCGGCAACGGCGATGAAGTCCCCAAGCTCGTCGAAAAGGGAAAAGCCCAGTTCGTCGGCCCCGAAATTAAAGGCAAAACCCTCGGCATCATCGGACTGGGCGCCATCGGCGCCATCGTCGCCCACGACGCCACCGCACTCGGCATGTCCGTCATCGGTTACGACCCCTTCCTCTCTCCCGAAGGCGCCGCCCGACTTCCCGCCTCCACCAAAATCGTCACCGACCTGGCCGAACTCTATCCCGTCTGCGATTTCATCACCCTCCATGTCCCGCAGACCCCCGACACCAAAAACATGATTTGCTCGGCATCCATCGCACAGATGAAACCCGGCGTCCGTCTCCTCAACTTTGCCCGGGGCGGACTCGTCAACTCCGCCGACGTCATCGCCGCCGCCGACAAAATTTCATGCTACGTCACCGACTTCGGCGACGAAGCCCTCCTCCAGGCCGAGCACTGCATCTGCCTCCCCCATCTCGGCGCCTCCACCCCCGAAGCCGAAGACAACTGCGCATGCATGGCCGTCCGGCAGACCATCGACTTCCTCGAACACGGAAACATCCTCAATTCCGTCAACTTCCCGCGTTGCACCCTGGCCGTCGGAAACGCCGCTCAGCGCCTCACGATCACAGCCCTCAACAACCCCGATTTCGCCGCCCAGACCGCCCGCGCCCTCCCAGGCATCTCCGCCATCGTCACCCAGACGCGCGCCGAAGTCTCCTACGCCATTGTCGAACTTTCCCAGCCCATCGAACTCGCCGATATCAAGGGCATCGACGGACTCATCAGCATCCGACAAGTCTACTCCAGATAGCCTTTGTCCATGAGACGCTTCATGCGGGCGCGGCGCTATCGGCCCTCGGGGCCAATACGCGCCGCCGCGCGGCCTATTTGGCAAGCCAAATACGGCCGCGCTTTTTTTTTCATCTCCATCACATCCGGGCTCTTTCCTCAGCACTTCATGACACAGTGCGTCTTTTTACTTCTTGACACGCCGTGTTTTTTAGTGGATAGACCCCGCTTCATCCCGATGTAGAAATTTCGGGTAAACAACGATAAAGGGTTTTCAATTTTAAAAATCGCCCTTTTTTTGAAGAATTTAGAATTTGGAGTCTTTGTGATGAAAAAAATTTCCGCCCTTATTCTCATGCTTGCCATGGTTTCTTTGACCGCGTGTGCCCCCAAGGCCGCCCCTGAAGCCGCCACCGATGCTGCTCCTGCCGCCGAGGCTGCGCCTGCCGCCGACGCCGCGCCTGCCGCCGAGGCTGCTCCTGCCGCCGACGCCGCGC
>CAMCLY010000011.1 GCA_945875805.1 uncultured Myxococcales bacterium
AACTCGCCGCTCAGGAATTGGCCGAACAACAGGCCGCCGAACAACAGGCCGCCGAAGAACTCGCCGCTCAGGAATTGGCTGAACAACAGGCCGCCGAACAACAAGCCGCTATCGACGCCGAACAACAGGCCGCCGAACAACAGGCCGCCGAAGAACTCGCCGCCCAGGAATTGGCAGAACAACAGGCCGCAGAACAAATGGCCGCCGAGGAACAAGCCACTATCGACGCCGAACAACAGGCGGCAGAGGAACTCGCCGCCCAGCAATTGGCAGAACAACAGGCGGCCGAGGAACTCGCCGCCCAGGAATTGGCCGAACAACAGGCCGCCGAACAACAAGCCGCTATCGACGCCGAACAACAGGCCGCCGAGGAACTCGCCGCCCAGGAATTGGCCGAACAACAGGCCGCCGAACACGAATCACAAAACGAATTGACCTCAATGCAGATGACGGAAAATGCCGAACGTGGAAAGGAAAAATCAAAAAAACGAAAAAGTACGCGAAATAAAAAGTAAATAGAAATAAATATCGATCTCACTTCTCATGAAAAATACATAGCCTTCACCCAATACTTAAACACATGATGATCAAATGTTGCAGGTGTATCTTTTCTTTGAAATCACTCAAATTAAGTATTGCAGAGGGGGTAGCGGCGTATTGAGGCATAGCCGAAATAGCCGCTCAGGGGGAGACTTCCCCCACCCCCAAAAACAATGTGTCCACTCTGCTTTGACGTCCTTTACTTACCCATACGAAATATATATCGTAACAAAATGATGCAGATTGCATCCAACCGATAAAGGAGCTTTATATGAATCGACATTATGGGATTTTAAGCTTATCTGCCGCATTACTCCTCGCCACTGCATGCGACAATTCTACCCAAGTTCAATATCCCAAAGAAGAGCTGCCCGTTTCACGAGTCGTCATGTACCAAAGTGGGATTGGATATATTGAGAGAAATGCCATGGTCAAAGGCGACGAACTCGTGTTGCGCATTCGTCCAGATCAAATCAACGACATTCTGAAATCTCTGACCATCATCGATCGCGGCAACGGACGCCCAGTTTCGATCTCACTTCCCGTCGATCGAGACACATTGAATACATTGTCACAAATCCCGGATCAAATTCGCGACGGAGGTATTCGGTCGCTGTTGGAAGCATTCCGCGGGGCACACGTCAGTTTGCGCGCAAAAGGAGGCTCATGCGAAGGACGCATTGTCGGCGTTGAACAAGACAACCGACCCGTCGCACTCGGCGATGAAACGATCGAGGATGAAGCCACCGTGACATTGCTCAACAATAAAAACGCACTTGAAGTCTTTAGAATCCGCGACATCAAATCCGTCACCCTGCACGATCAGAAGCTGGCAGACGGGCTTTCAAAAAGCCTGAGCATCAGTCTCAACGAAGGAAACTGGAAACAGGTCGAACTCCGCATCCGCATGGACTCGGCCAAAGAACGCGAACTGGCCCTGAGCTATATCGTCGCCATGCCCACATGGAAACCAGCATACAGGCTCGTTTTGGGAGACCATGGCAAGGGAACGCTCCAGGGATGGGCCATCATAAGCAACGTCACAGGGGCAGACTGGAATGGAATTACATTCTCACTCGTCTCCGGACAGCCCATGAGCTTTACGTATGATTTGTATCGACCGCAGTTTCTTTCACGTCCGGATTTGACGACACTCGGCACACAAACGGCCGTCGCACCTGTCATTACCACTTCAGGCTATGTCAAAAAGGAATCTGCTGCAGCCCCACAGGCGACACGGGGTTACGGATCCAAAGCAAAGTATGCCAAAGCACGCGCCACTGGAGCCCAAAAAATGAACGCCATGGCCATGGCAGATTCTGTTCAAATGGATATGGCCGCCGTCGAAGAAGAATACGCCTTTGACGATGCGGAAGAGATGAAAATGGAGGCCCCAGCCCCCATCACCGCCGATGAAATGGTCGCCGGTTTCACACAACTCGCCACCAACACCCAGCTCGGATCTTTTGACGAATACAAACTCGCCGCCAAACTCACGGTTCCCGATGGAAATACCGCTCTCGTCAATCTCATTCAAAACGAGGTCACGGCACGAGACACCCGGATGTTCAAACCCATCACGCATATCTTTGATTATGCACAGCTTGGCAAAGGCTGGAGAGAAAACGAATCGTATCAAACGATTGAAATGAAAAACGATCTCGGCGTGGCACTCGATTCTGGCCCCATCACAATCTTCAGAGACAGTGCCGTCATCGGCGAAGGGTATCTGTCGCGAACAGATAACAACGCCACCGCATATATTACCTTCGCCAAAGAAGGTCGCCTGGAAGTCAGCGTCATTGATGACAAAACGGACACACAAAAACGCCTCAAATCGTTCAAACGCGGCGTCTGCAGTTACGACATCGAAGAAAAACTGACCCATACTTTTGAATTTTCGAGCCACGTGGAACACGGCGTCACAGCGTTGTTGCAAATCCCAAGATTCAAACAATGGACACCGGTGGATTTCCCGGCATCGGTCGTCACCAACGATTCCGCGTATGTCATCTCGGCCGACATTCCGGCCAACGGCAAAGTTTCCATCCCCATCACCATGTCACAAACGCGCAGCGCGCAAAACACCATCCAGCCAAAACGCCGCGTGCCCGACGGCTGTTATGACGCCATCAAAACGGCGCTCGACGCAGGAAACATCCCTCAACCCGATCTGTTCGCCCAGTTCATCGCAGATGTCGATGCCCTCAAAATCAACCAGACCAAAACCGACAATCTCATTTCACGAAGAAACGAAATTCAGTCCGACCAGCAATCGCTGACCAGCACCCTGGCCGGACTCAAAGACATCAAAACCCCCAACGCAAACGCATTGCGCCGCCAGCTCGTTTCCCGACAACAGTCAAACGAAAAAGCCCTCGTCGAAATCACCACGGAACTCTACGCACTCCAAGTCGAAAAAGGCGAGCTCGAACTAAAAATGCAAACCTATGTCTCGACAATGGAATATTCTCGCTGACACATTCATCTGTGTGCCATTTTATTTTATAGATATTTGTACATAGATCCATATACACAAAAAAGGCCACGGCAATCGCCGTGGCCTTTTTGTACATACAATCCCAACGTTTATTAATCTACACAGCCTTTGGAAATGATCTTGCCATTGGCGCAATAACCAGGACTATTATTGAGTTTATCCAAATTAGTGCTAACCTCAGTATGTTTTATAAACTCTTCAGACGAAAAATCCGACTTGCGATTCATGGAAATCGCACCAGAATTCGTAGGAACTCCAACAATCACTTCCTCAGAAGAATTTCCTTCAGCATCGGTCAATTTAAAGATTTGAGCCTTATTAGTAATTTGTTCTAACGACTTAATCACGTTGACATCTTTTGGGAATGAAGGCACTTCTGCAGATGATGAAACGACGACGACAGCACTGTTTGGGAGAATTAAACCACTCAATTTTGAATCTTTAGGCTTAGCAGATCCATCCTGATTTCGATGCGTCATCACCATGCCTTCAAGACTGAGTTTATTTTCGGTCAGGTTGACGATTTCTACAAATTCGTACTGTCCAGCCGGAGGTGCTCCATGAACTTCATTAATAATGAGTTCGTTGAGCTGCGCTTTGGGAATCGGCTCGCCGGCGCATTTTCCGGCATTGCATTCGCCATTGACGCAATCGTCGGCCTTGGTGCAAGTCTTGCCATTCTCACATTTATCGCAGGTCGCACCGCCACAATCGACGTCGCTTTCATCCTGATTCTGAATGCCGTCCGAACACGTCGGTTTGAGAACACATTCTCTGTCTATACACGTGGCATCGCTACCGCATTCTTCGTCTGTCGTACACGGTTTCGTCGTGCAAACTTTGTCGGCGGGATCGCAATATCCCGTGGTGCAGTCCGTGTCTGCCTTGCACGCTTTGTCCTCGGCACACGGGACACAAAGCATACCGCCACAGTCGACGTCCGTTTCGTCGCCATCTTTGGTGCCGCTGTCACACGTCGTCTTGCAATCGTGGATGAACAAACCGCCATTGGCACAGTAGCCAGGCGAAGACACCAAACCGTTGGAAGACACCGTGTTATGCAGGACAAACACACTTTCGGGATTTCTTTCTTCGGAACGCACAAAAGAAATGCCCGACGGCTGGTCTGAAATGTCGCCCCAGCTGGCTTCACCATCCGCATTGGAAAGCCATACCAGGTAACTCCCAGAATTGGTGATGAACTCCGCTCTTGAAAGCGGTTTGAAAATCACCCCTTCGGGTTCTGTGGGCAGGGTTGTGCATTCCTTCGTAAAGAGAACATATCCACCCTTGGCAGGAATCACCCCATCCAGCGCAATGCTCGTCTTGGTTTCCTTTCCCTCATCGACACGATCGACATGCAATGTCGCCCCATCCAGGCTCTGCTTTTTGTCCGATATATTGACGATCTCGATAAATTCGCACTGCTTAGCCTCAGTCAGCACATTAAACGGTGCATTCTTATTGGGCGCGCCCAACACTTCGTTGATGACGAGTTTTGACAAATCCTGTTCCGGCTTTTCGCCGGTACACACGCCATTGGTGCATTCGCCGGTGGCACAATCCTTGTCACTCGCACAGGTCTTGCCATTTTCACATTTATCACACGGACCGCCACAATCGACGTCGCTTTCATCCTGATTCTTGATGTTGTCGGAACATGTCGGCGCGGGAACGCAGGCGCCATCTTTGCACGTGGCATCACCGCCGCAGTCTTCGTTCGTTTCGCACGTTTTGATCGCACAAACCTTTTTGTCGGGATCACAGAATCCCGTGTTGCAATCGGTGTCGGCGGCGCATTTTTTCCCTTCGGCACATGACCCGCACATCGTCCCGCCACAGTCAATGTCCGTTTCGATACCGTCTTTGATCCCGTTGGAACACGTGTCCACGATCTCGCAGTTTTTGCTCAACACGCCGCCATTGGAACAATATCCGGGCGAGGAAACATAGTCCGAAAGCGTGTTGTGCAAAACAAATGCGGACGAGGCATCACCGTCTTTTGGACGCACGTTTGAAGTGCCCTGTTTCTGTCCCGAAAGTTCCACCTCATTGCCCTTGACGTCGTTGCCCTCATCATCCTTGCTCGAAAGCCAAACCTTGAATGTCGCGCTGTTGGTGATGAACTCGGTCATGGTGAGCTGTTTGTGTATGACATCCGCAGGCATCATCGGCAACGTCTCACACTCTTTGGTGAACACGACAAACGCGCTTTTGGCCGGAACAGTCCCCTCGAGCGGCACCGTCGTCTGCTTGTTTTGGCCATCATCGGTGCGGAGGAAATTCAGGGTCACGCCGGCCAGGCTCTGCGGCTTGTCCAACGTGTTGACGAGTTCAATAAACTCGCACTGCAGGGCCGCCGTCGCCTGGTTAAACACCTTTTTCTTGTCGGGCGCGCCCATGATTTCGTTGATGACGATGGTGTTCAAATCGGCCTGTGAAGCAGGTTCGCCCGCACACTTGCCGCTGGCACAGGTGCCGTTCTCACAGTCCGAATCGGCCTTGCAGACCTTGTCGTTGGGACACTTGGCGCCGCACAGAGCCCCGCCGCAGTCCACATCCGTCTCGTCCCCGTCAAGAACCCCGTTGGAACACGAAAAACACGCCCCCTCATAACACTTGCCGTCGCTTATCCCGCTGCATTCGAGGTCGTTTTCGCACGCCATGACCGAGCATTTCTTCGCGTTGGTGTCACAAAATCCCGTCACGCAGTCCTTGTTCACGCCGCACTTTTTGTCCACGGCACACGCCCCGCACGTCCCGCCGCAGTCCACATCCGTCTCGTCCGCATCGACCTTGCCGTTCTTGCAGTGCGCCGGGTTGATTTCCACACAGCTCATCGTCTGCAGGTCGCACCGATATACCGACGTATCGCCACAATCCTCGCTGAACATGCACGAACTCTTGCCGCCGTCATCACACGACACAAGCCCCATACACGCCACAAGGCAACATCCCATAAAAAACAGTCTATCGCTTCTCATAACCCCTCCTGTCGGGAAAATAAGGACTCAAAAGTCTTAGCATGAAAACGCCCCCTATGCCACGCAAGCACAAAGAAAACCGCCTCGCTTCATGCCAGAAGCGACTCTATCGTCTCGATCAAATCATACCGGTGGATGATGTCGCGCAAATAGTCGAGCTTTTCGGTCTCGATAATCGCCTTGGGTCCCAAATCGTACGACTCATACCAGGCCTCATACTGCGCATGGAGTCTCTGAATATAGGACAGCGGAATTGCCATCTCCGACGCCCGTCCCCGATTCTTTATCCGGCGCCGCACCCCCCGGACCGAACACCTCAGATAAATCAGCAAATCCGGCGGCTGAAGCTCCTGGCGTATCGTCCGGTAAAGCTCCATGTATGTCCCATAATCCCGTTTGCTTATTCCTCTTCGTCGTCGAAGATTCTCCACAAAAATCTCCGCATCCTCGTATATCGAACGGTCTAAAATGACGCGCCGGTCCGACTTCTGTGCCTCAAGGTGAAGCGCAAATTTCCGCGAAAGATAAAAAACCTGCGAATTGAACGCCCAGCGCTCCATGTCCTCATAAAAATCCGCAATGTAGGGATTGTCGTCAACCGGCTCATAAAGGGGCAAAAGGCCGAATTTTCGTGATAAAAATCCGACCATCGTCGATTTTCCTGCGCCGATATTTCCGGCGATGGCGATAAACCTTGCTGGCATGAATTCTTTCTCTCCCGACAATAAAAGATAGGTCGCGAGGGGGGTTGCGGGGGCCTCCCCGCCAGAGGGGGTCGTCGCGTATTTGGGCGGCGCTATCCGGTCCTTCGTCCCGGATACGCGCTCGCCGCGCGGCTATGTCGGCCTCGACGGCCTCCATACGCCGCGCAAAAAGCGACGCAGGGGGACACTTCCCCCACCCCAAAAAATATCACTGCCCCCTGCGAAAACCGGGCTTCACCGACATCCCCCAACCCCATCAAATGATGAACAATGAAGGCAACAGCAACAGCCCATTGTATGACATGTGAAGTAAAATGGACGGAAAAATTGACCCCGACCGGAGTTTGATCACCCCGGAGGACAGCGAAACAAGCGCGATGGGCAAAAGCGCCCAGAGGTGTTCAAGCGACTGTGGCACGTGGAGCAGAACAAAAAGCGAGCTCGAAATCAGCACGGCGAGTGTATTGAGCAAAAGGGGATAACGAGAATTTTTGCGCGCCTCAAGGGATGTCTGGATGACGCCGCGGAACAAGAGCTCCTCGCAAACTCCGGCCAAAATGGCAAACATCGCCGTCAGATAGAGCGTCGTGGTCAGTTGCGAAGCCATTTCGAGCGTCGTGAGGCCAGGCATGGGCATAAACGACGTCATGAAAACCGCCAGCAGGGCAATTCCAATCCCTAGCCCGATCGCCCCCAAAGGGGAAATTCGACGATGACGCAAAACATTCGTAGAAACTGCATTATCACAGTTAGAACATGGATTATTTGACGTTATTTTTGAATTTTGATCACTATTTTCAAGATTTGAATCATTTTCGTGGGCATGGACGTCCTCTTTTTTTGCCCCCCCTGAACAGGCGGGAAATGCGCGCCGCACCGCCCAAACGACGCCGACCGTCACGAGAAATGCCAAAAAATTGGCCAACAGCATTGACGTCATCTGGCCAAACGAGGGAAGCAGGCCGTCGCCCGAGGGGATCGACTCGCGCATGATCGAGGCCAGGCCCATGGCGAGCAGCATGGCGGCCGCAAAAGACAAAGGGGCGTCATAGCGGGCAAAACAGGGAAGCCTGAAGGCGTCTGATCGATAAAAGCCTATTGCCGCTCCAAACAGGGAAACGACGAAAAGCGCAAAGACGATGCCCAGCGGCAGAACATTATGATCGTCCGAGACGGCGGCAATGACCAACGCCTCCCCGGCTTCAAAACCGAGTTTTGTCTCACTCCCGTCTGGCATATCCTCGCCGGGACGCACGAGCACCGGCCCTGACACGTGGCAATACTGCCTGGGTGAAATGTCGTGTCGCCGGGCGAAATCGGCAGGAACATCGAGCGGTCGGGGGGGCATGAGCGCAATGTGTTCGGAATGGTCTGCCGCATCTGTGCCGTTGAGGCTCACGGCGTCGCCAAAAATCGGCGTTCCAATCACGGCATTGTCTGGAACCACGTCACCCATCACGAGTTCATCCCGTGAACTTTCGGGGTTTTCCAGACACACAAAAAAAGAGACGTGCCCCGGTGTAGGCACCGAAACCTCGGCTCTGGACTCCGGCTTCACCGACTGGACGATTTCGGAATCCTGACGCGTCGAAAGCATTGCCATGAGCAGGGCAAAAAACAGGACGACCCCTGCCGAGCAGAACCAACCTGCCGACACGCCACGCAGTCGAAGCATGATTAGCCTCCAAGGATCAAAGACGATCCGCTTGATGAATCGTCGGGAGAACTGAGCTGTGGAATGACCTGGGTGATGAAAATGCGGACGATGTTCGGATCAAGGGCGCCCGACTGGGCTTCGCGTTTCAAAATGGCGGCGGCATCTCCAAACGAATGACGTGTTTTGTAAGGCCGGTCGCCCCCGGTGAGGGCGTCAAAAATATCACATACGGTGAGAATCCGGCTCTGAATGCGGATTTGATCGCCACGAATACCATGAGGATACCCTGTCCCGTTGAGTTTTTCGTGATGCTGCAACACAAAAATCGGGACATCGGCCCACCGCGGAGGCCATGCGATTTGGGAGAGGTATTGCCAGGAAATGAGGGCGTGCCGTTCGACCTCGTGCCGTTCGTCTGGGGTCAGTGTGCCGTGATCGATGAGGAGGCTTTCGCGTTCGCTTGCGGTCAGAAGACGGAGGTTCGGACACGGATCAATCGTCGTTTCGTACATTTCGTCGATAAGCCGGCGGTCCTTTTCTGTCGCCACCACGTTGACCTGTTGCACGCGCGTGACGACCTCGCAATACAGCGCAAACGACTGAGGAGAGCGATACCGGCTTCCGAGTTTTTCGGGGCTCTGGGTGCCAAACCATGCCGCAAAAAGTTCTATTCTATCCAGAAGATGTTGAAGATCCGACGGCGTCAATTTTGACGCTTTGAGTAATATTTCACGTCGAAGGACAACTTTGCCGATATCGTGCAACAACGCCGCAAAACGGAGTTCATCGAGGTGATTGTGCGAAAACTGGATAGACTGAAACGGCGGCAATTGTGAGGCATGGATTGCCTGAGCCGTGACGAGCGCGTATTTGGCAACTCTTCGGGAGTGGCCCGATGACGCAGGGTCACGGGCATCCATCACGGCAATGATGGACCGGATAAAGCCGTCAAAAAGCGTGCTGACATCCGCGTTAAAGAACGTGCGCTCCACCGCATAAGAGGCGACTTCTGAAAGACGCGCTATGGTGTCGAGATCGCCTTGTGACAAACCATCGTCGTGCAGCGAGTCGATCTCTATCACCCCGAGTTCGCGCGTCGATGTGACCAGGGGCGTGACGATTGTCGACATCGACGGATCGGAGGATCGGTACAGCGAAGCCATACGGCGATGGATGGCCTCCTGAAAAAACGCATGATCCACAGAAGGCACCGAGGGCAGCTCGCCACGCGATCGCTCATAAAGGCACGAAAATGTCCCGGCACACGAGTCAAAACGCCACAGCGTCACGCGTACCGAAAACACAATCCGCTGCAGTATGGCCTGAGACAAATACGACAACACCGCCTGCTGCGACGTTTTGGAGGTCAGTGCCGTCGACATTTCGAGCAAAAACGCCATGACATTGACGTCCCGTGCCGCCCCCATTGTGACTAGCGAGATCGACCCGGCGCAGACCATATTGTGATTGTCGGACACCTCGTCCTGGGCCATGTTGCAACGAACGACGCTCTGTCCTATCGACAAAAGGACTTCTCCTGTCAGCGGTACCGACTGCGCCAGCTGATGGCTATACAGCAACACGTCTATGCTTGCCGATCTCACCCGGGAACCACGTTCACTTTGCAAATCACAATATGCATAGTGACCGTCATGATTGCACGTAAACTGGCCGTGCATCCCGCTCACGGAATTATCCGTCAATTGAAAATCATTGCCGCTATCGGTGCCGATATGCACAACGCTTTGCCGGAAATTCAAACATTTTCCTGCGTCTTTGCCATATATGACCTGAAGCTGCAACATTCCAACGCCCCAAATAATACACACATGCTCTATGTAGGTAACATTACCACATCATGCGATTATTCCCACCCTAAAATCACGCCTCCATTTATGTTCGTCGAAATGCGCTGAAAGCTCATCCCCGTTTTTTGAGTTTTTTGTCGTCCGGGTTCAGCGCTTTGGCGACGTCGAGCAAATCGGGTGTCATATTTTCAAACGTGACCCGATTTCCCTGAATCATGATGCGCGTGCCTTCTGGAATATTTTCAAAAAAATCGTCGTCAAACGCCATATCTTCGGCCACCTTGGGAGTTTCATCGTCGTGTTCCAAAGAACACGACGGACTGACTTTTGTTTCGCAAAAGGCCTTATCGTCGTGAATCATGAGAATTCTCCTTTGTGATGTATGCTCATCCTGTCATCCCCAGGAAGGGGATGTTTCAATCCCGTAAAAACAAGCACTGAAAGGCTATATGACAAACCTATCCCAACCACATCCATTCTGGAAAGGCATTCTGGTCGCAGGTTTTTTTGACCGCCAGATGTTGAATTTTATCACCTGGTTCAGGCATTTTGGTTCAAACGGAACAAAGATTCGCGCCCTTGCGCCCCGTCCGTTTGACATCCCCGACGTCGACGAATGGATCACAGGGCCTCGCGGAAGCGCGTCCCCCATACGGAAAGCCCTCGATGGCGTCGACGCGGCGTTCTGGTTTTATCTGACTCCCCTGCCGAACACCAAGACGCGCGAGGGATATGCCCTTGATACGGCGCTCATGGAAGCCATTCAGTTCGTCCATCTCCTCTCCCCCGATGTCGTCGGCGCCCCATCGCCTATCCCCGTCGTTCTTGTGACTCGCCAATTTCCAAATGACAATCGTAAATTTGACGAGAACTATGATTTTTTGAGAAAAGTATTTAATATTTTTAAAACAAAATGCGAAAATGTCCGGATATTACGAATTTCTCCTGAGCTTTCGTCTGACGATGCCATCTCCCTGTCGATGTTTGAATATGCCCTTCGGCACAAAACCGAGATCGATTCCAAGGACACACGCTGGCTCAATCTGACCCGGCCATTTGCCCGGGAACTTCTTTCTCCAAAGATTCTCGAGATGGCCTGTGGTTCTCCTCGTTGCGACGAGCTTGATGGCGCCATCGTTCTTTCGTACGACGAATACCGCACGTTTATTGCTCGCGGAATGACGCACAAATCCTCGCGCCATGTCTCGCGATTTATCAAATCCCCAAGGCGTTTGGCAAAAATTGCGGCGGCTTCGCGACGTCGTGAAAAACTCCTTTTTGAAACCTTGCAATTTCACACGACGGATCCCACCCTTTCTGCCAATCATTCTTCGGATCGCACAGAGTTTGCGTGCCTTTGCCGACATTTTGCCGAAGACATGCTCGAATCCTATCCGGACAATCCCCCCATTCTTCTTTTGGAACCCACCCCCTCTGACTCGTCCCTCAAAGATCATCCTTGCATTGTCTATTCACTGCCCCCCATGCGGCGATCTGTCCGTGAAACTGCGGCATTGTTTATGCGCTGGATCCCTCACTATTTTAAAAATGCCGTCAACCTCAAGGAACACAACGACAGACAGATCTTGTGTTGCCTTTCCCACATTC
Source organism: uncultured Myxococcales bacterium (assembly GCA_945875805.1). Lineage (GTDB taxonomy): Bacteria > Myxococcota_A > Bradymonadia > UBA4248 > UBA4248 > UBA4248. The sequence continues at coordinate 11,802 of CAMCLY010000011.1, forward strand.
CCGTTTTTGAGCTCGAACGCACTGACGGCGATGAAACCCTGAGTCAGCTCTCGCTTCACCATCCATGGATCCGTCGTCGTGAACACCGGATAATCATGACGTTTGCCTCCATTCCTGGAGATTCCCTCCATGACGGTCTGATGTTTCTTTGCATCGAAAATGCGCCCCGCACACCACTCTGGAATGCCATAGAATCGCGCATCGTCCATGCCTTTGCCAAATTTGTGTGCGAATATGGCTAACTCACCCCGATGATTTGTAGGACATCGAAGCACACTGGCATCACCAAGCCTCTTTTCAAAAAAGTCTCCTTATGCTCCGAAAGGAGTGACTTGACTCTGAGTCCACCATCCATGAACACCGGCTTACCGGCTTACGCCCGAGCCATGTGATTTTAAAACGCGGGCGCACCACAGTCTATTTTTACATTCTGCAGACAGGTCCTACCTGTAGCTATGTTTTTGGGCCCCGCCCCCGCCGCCACCTGACCATTTACGTCATTCACAAGACACATTTCGGCGGCGGAGGCCTGAACCTGAATCGGCTTCCCCCTTTCGACCCAAAAAGAGACTTGTGTGGTGCCCACCGATGTGCCACGTCAGCCATTCGTCAATGGACATCACGCGACGTGCGAGTGCGGACGCGCATCGGCAGTTATGTACGCATCAATGGATTAAAATGTCTTGAGGTTCATCGACATCCTCCCCGGGCATCAATACGGATCCCACTCCGTGTGAGACCGTCCAACGGATGATGCGCGGACACGGATTTTGTGACATTTTTTTTATGAGGTATCCACCAGCCCCCGGGGAGAAAACAGTGCACAGGGAATGTTTAGAATCCCCATGTATTCTTCATGGCAGAGGGGGCTGGATGTGAGCGACAGAGGGGGTAGCGGCGTATGCGCGCAAGGCCGAAGGACTGAGCACATAGCCGCTCAGGGGGAGACTTCCCCCACCCAAGAAGCCACAGGATCTGGGTGATCCTAACGTTTTTCAAAGAGCTTCTTTTCGATGGTTTTGATGTTGAGTTGGAGCTCGTTATCGGTTTTGAGGTCATTGACGATGGCCTGAACGGCACTCAGAACGGTCGTGTGATCGCGTCCACCGAAGGCGCGTCCGAGATCGGGCAGGGAGAGAGACGTGTGGGTGCGGGCCAGGTACATGGCGATTTTTCGGGGGTAGCTCAGTTCTTTTTTTCGCGACCGTCCCATGATTTCCTCGTGTGAGATGCCGAAGTACGTACATACGCAAGACACGATGGCCTCGACATTGAGGAGGATTTGGCGAGTCTGATAGAATGGCTCGATGAGTCGCTGGGCGAGTGCGATGGTGATGGCCTCGTGATGAGCCTGAGAAGAGCCTATGATGCGTTTGAGGCATCCTTCGAGTTCACGGACGTTGGTGGCGACTTTTGAAGCCATGTATTGGGCGACATCGTCCGGCAGGATGATGCCTTCGGCGCGTGATTTTTTGCGCAGAATGGCGAGTCGGGTTTCAAAATCGGGCAACTGAATGTCAAACCATCCGTTGGAACAGAAGCGCGAGCGCATGCGCTCATCGATGTCGGAAATGTCGTGGGGGTCGCGATCGCTTGTCAGGACAATTTGCTTTCCGTTGGCGATGAGATCGTTGAAGGTATTAAAAAATTCCATCTGAGTGCGATCTTTTCCTGCGATGAACTGCACGTCATCCAGGAGAAGCACGTCGATGTTGTCGCGCATGGACTGCCGGAAGACTTCCATCTGTCTGATACCGCTCATGGCATTCATGCACTGATTGACGAATTCCTCGCTTGTGATGTAGCGGACGCGCAAGCGGGTTGTATCGAGGATTTCGTTGCCAATAGCCTGCATGAGATGGGTTTTTCCCAAACCGGCGCCGCCATAGATGAAGAGCGGATTGAAGGCCGACCCGGGGCTTCCGGCGACGGCTTTGGCGGCGCTCAGGGCTTCCTGATTGGAACCGCCCATGACGAAATTGTCGAATGAAAATTTCTGTTTAAGTTTGCTTTTGATGCGAACCTCTTCGGAGGTCACGAAGGGTTCCATATCGGAAGAGTCCTCGACATGTGTGGAGGATGATCCAAACGCGGTCTGACCGATCTGAAATGCCGCCTTGTGCGCCTCGACTGTAGAGACGTCACAAACGCTCATGGAGGCTCCCGACAAAGGCAACACCCCGCTGGATCGTTCGGGCATAGCTGATGATTTGTCGGAGACGCCGGACAAAGAAAAAGAGAGTTTCACATCATCGTTCAGTCCCTGACTTCTCAAGACGTCGTGCAGGACATCTTCGAGCAGTGCCGTGAGACGGGTTTCGACGATTGACAAAGACGATTTGTCGGGCACACAGACATCCCAGCGTGTTTCGCTCATGTTTCGGCATGTCATGCCCTCGATATAAGGAAAATACTGCTCACTGATGCGTTTTTTGAGACTTTCGAGATAACGCGACCAAATATCCGCACTGACCATAAGACCCATTTATCACAGTATAAGTAAAAGCCCCTGGAGGAAAAGAACGACGCTCGCCATCCCGGGTCTTAAGAAATTCACCACAGAACGCCGACTCTGAGTCTCCCAGTGCCTTTCCATGGCCACGGTCGTTCCAGACATTAAGACTTGCATCCCCCACCGGGGATGCGGCGCGGAGATTTAGGAGAGATCCCCCACCCGGTCAACCATTTTGCCATGAACATGGATAGGACGGAAGCGAGGAAATCCAGTGTTTAAAGGGGGTTGAAGGTGTTTTGTGTAAAAATAAAATAAAATTCCAACATGAGAAAAAATTCCGAATTTTACGGATAAGTGTAAAATATTATTAGTTAATTTGTTGTTTATTTAAATTTTATTTATCTAAAATGAATAATAAAGGAATTTATAACAACATCCATATTAAATTTTGATTAAACCACAGGCGAGAGGGTGACACAATTTGACAAAATCGAGATTTTGAAAAAAATAAAGACGTATCCGCACAGTGTAAAAATAATATTCTTTTTTTTAATCTTTGTTGGAATTTTATTTTCAAAACCGAATTTTTTCACATCACAGAGTTATCCACACCCCCTGTGGATAACTCTGTGACTTGTTGTGGAAAGATTGTGTGGAAAATTTTAAGCCTGAATTTGGCCTATGATTAAAATTAAATTCTAATTCTTTTTGATTTTATCGTCGAATGTAAAACACCCACCTGTGGGTATCATTATATAGTGTCGGAAGTTGTCCACATCCCCTGTGGATAACTCTGTGACTTATTGTGGAAAGGTGGGGAGTGTATTTTTCAGCCGTGGATTTTAATTTTTTCGTTTAAAATTCTTAAAAATTACTTTTTAAGAAATTTTAATCACCCTGTGGAGAAGTTTCGGGACAAGTTTTGGGATATTCTGTGGAAAGGTTGTGGTCAATGCTGTGGAAAACTTTCTGGAACAAAAGTTTTCCACAGCACTCCACAACTACGTCCACAGTTCATCCACAGGGTGAATGGCTGTCAGGGGTGCTGTTTTGCTTATTGTGAGAAGTTTTCCACTTTTCCCCAGGGCATAAGAAGACGAAGAAACAAAAAATACTATTAGAGATTTGAATCATCGATATCGTCTTCGGCTGGGACGGGTTTTATATCTAGAAAAATTTCCTGATTTACTTAAGACAACAGCCAGCGTGAAATTCGGCAAAACGCTTGACGTCAAGCGGTGAAATGGTGAAAAGTAGACCTTCGATTTTGGTGGGTTTCAACCGTGTTCGGCTTGTCAGGGCTTGTCGGATAGAGAAACGCGATTCAGTTATTGGAGCCATTGCCTGAGCGTGATTTAGGCGATGCGTCTTTTTATTTTAGGATGGATGATGAAATTTTCGATCGACAAAGAGACTTTCATGGGTGTTCTCAAACGCATTGATGGCGTCTGTCCGGCGAAAGGGAGCAGTTTTGCGGCGTTGGCGTGCTGTCTCATTGAAGCCCGTGGAGATGAAATCGTCGTGACTGGTACGGACCTCGAACTGACGTTGCGCGTTATTGTGAATGCCAACATTCTCGAAGAGGGCAAAGCGATCATCCATGCGCATCAGTTGCTCGACACGGTGCAGTGCCAACCCCAGGACGTTCCCATTCTGATTTCTAGCGAAGGCAGCCAGACGTTCATCGATGCGGGGAACTTCCATGGTCGCATTTCAAACATCGACATCAGCGATTATCCTCAGGTCGACAATCTCGACTATCAGGAATGCGTGCGAATCAATGCGCTTGAATTTAAGAGTCTTATCACGAAGACGATGTTCAGCATATCCAGGGATGATTCGCGTATTGATTTTACGGGTGCCTTTCTGACGGTCAAACAGAACGGCAAGATTGAGATGGTATCGACGGATGGTCACCGGTTGTCGCGGGTGGAGTCGATGTCGAGCATCGTTGGGACGCTGAACAAAAACTTTGAGACGGGTGTCATCCTGCCCAAAAAAGCGCTCAGCGAGTTTAGCAAATACCTGACGGACGGCGATATTGGTCTTAATTGCGTGGGCAAAAAGGTCATTGTGTCGATGGGGAACACGACGTATCAGATTACGGCGATCATGGGTCAGTTTCCGGATTTTTCTAAGGTCATCCCCTCGAAGCTCGATCACAAGGCGATCATCCGCAGAGACAGTTTTCAGCAGATACTCAAGCGTGCGGCTATTTTTGCGAACAAAGTTGCCGGCACCATTCGTCTGACGATGAGTGCCGGGAAACTGGAAATATCGGCTTTTGATTCGCAGAAAGGCGAGATGCGTGATTTTATCGAAGCGGAATACGAGGGAGCCGGGGTGACGGCAGGATTTAACTGGAGCTATATCAGCGATATTCTTGGTGTCATTGACAACGAATATGTGTCTCTTGAAATCATTGATATGGATTCGCCGGCGGTGATCAGGGATATCACGACGGACAAACTGGACTTTATCGTGATGCCGATGCAGCTGTAATCGGTCGAGGACATAGGTAAAGAAAGGGGTTCGGGGTGTCCCCGCCAGAGGGGTGGCGGTGCGTATCGGCCAGGGGCCGATAGCGCCGCGCGCAGGGCGTATCCGGGCACAGGCCGGATAGCCCGCGCCCGAGATGAGCCAAAAGTTTGACATACAATGACGTCGAAGCCGGGAAAATTCCCATCACAAGGGCAATTGACCCGGTTTTGTTTGCAGGGAAATGGTAAATATTTTGTGGCGGGCCGGAGTGTGCCCGATGGGATAATTTTTTGACTTGGAGATTTTCATGACGAAAGAATGGGATGCCGCCCTGGCAGGAATGGATGTCGATCAGCTCAATGTGGTGACGCTGAGAACGTTGGCGATGGATATGGTTCAGAAGGCGAATTCGGGTCATCCCGGGGCGCCGATGGGATGTGCGGCGATGGCGCATGTGCTGTGGAGCCGTCACATGAAGCTCGCTCCGAATCACGTGGGTTGGGTGAACCGCGATCGTTTTGTGCTGTCGAACGGTCATGCCTCGTCGTTGCTCTATGCGTTACTGCATCTCAACGGGTATCCGGTCAGTCTCGATGATCTCAAGCAGTTCAGGCAGTTTGGGAGTATCACGCCGGGTCATCCCGAAAACCATGTCACGCCGGGGATTGACACGACGACGGGGCCGCTAGGGCAGGGGATTGCCAATGCGGTCGGATTTGCGCTTGCCGAAACGCATCTTGCGTCGCGTTACAACCGTCCGGGGTTTGACCTTATCGACCACTATACGTATGCGATATGCGGCGATGGTTGCCTGATGGAAGGAATCAGCGCGGAAGCCGCGTCGCTGGCAGGCCACTGGGGCTTGTCAAAACTCATCGTTCTTTATGATAACAACCACATCACGATCGACGGGACGACGGATGTGTCGTTTACCGAGGATGTGTGTGCCAGGTTTGAGGCGCATCACTGGAATGTGCTCAAAGTTGAGGACGGTACCGATCTCGATGCGATTGATGCCGCCATCACGCTTGCCAAATCTCAACACGAAAAACCGACGCTTATCAGCGTGCGAAATCACATTGGGTTTGGCAGTCCGCACATGCAGGATACGTCCAAGGTACACGGTTCGCCGCTTGGTGCGGAGGAAATCCGTCTGACCAAGGCGCAATATGGCTGGCCCGAGGACGCGCAATTTTTCGTTCCCGAACGCGTCTCCGAAAGCCGTGCGGCGCGAGTCAAAAAGCATGATGAGGCGTACCTCGCCTGGAATGCGCTGCTCGATGCGTATCGCGTGGAATATCCGCAACTGGCTGCCGAATTTGAGCGCCGTCTGGAAGGCAGGCTTCCCGAGGGTTGGGACGACATCCCGGCGTTTGAAGCCAACAAGCCGATGGCGACGCGTGCGGCGGGGGGCAAGGTGCTGAGCGCACTTCATGCCCATTTGCCCGAACTCATGGGAGGCAGTGCCGATTTGCACGAATCCAACAAAACATACGTCAAGGGATCAGGCGATTATTCGCGGACAGATCGTGCCGGTCGCAATATGTTCTTTGGCATTCGCGAACATGCCATGGCCTCGATCGTCAATGCGATGGCCCTTTACGGGGGATTTATCCCGTATGGTGCGACATTTTTGGTGTTCAGCGACTACATGCGTCACTGCATTCGCCTTGGGGCGCTGGAACGTGCGCATGCGCTCTGGATCTGGACGCATGACTCGATTGGGGTGGGCGAGGATGGACCGACGCATCAACCGATTGAGCATTTTGCGTCGTTGAGGGCGATTCCGGATTTTGTGTTTATCCGTCCTAATGATGCCAACGAGACGCTGGAGGCGTTCAAGTATGCGATAACGTCGACGCGTCCCGTGGGGCTGGCGCTTTCGCGTCAGAACTGCCAGACGTTGGATCGCGCGGTCTATGCTCCAGCCGGCCTTCTCAAATACGGCGCTTACACGCTCGTGTCGGATGAAGATCCCGAGTACATTTTGCTGGCTTCCGGTTCTGAGGTGGATATTGCGCTTCAGGCGTATCATACGCTCAAGGCGGAAGGCCGTCGTGGTCGTGTGGTCAGTGTTCCCGCGCACCGTCTGTTCTGGGAACAGACGCAGGAATACCGCGATTCCGTGCTGCCAAAATCCGTCAAACATCGTGTGGCGATAGAAGCCGCCTGTGAGATGAGCTGGGAAAAATTCATCGGCGATGAAGGGAAATTCATCGGGATGCACACGTATGGGGCGAGTGCTCCGGCGGACAAACTCTATGAACATTTTGGCATTACGGCGGAAGCCGTCGTCAGTGCGGTGAGGGATTTTTAATGGCGAAATACCGACAGGAAAGAGTGGCAAGCGAGATTCTTCATGAACTTTCGGGGATTATTCTCCTGGAGGTGAAGGATCCTCGTGTGCACGATATCACGCTGACGGATGTGACGATGTCCTCGGATCTGTCGGTCGCCTCGGTGCGGTATTTCTGCGCCGAAGGCGTCGATAAAGACGAGGTTCAGAAGGGCATCGAACATGTCATGCCGTTTTTGCGTCGTGCCATTGGGGAACGCATCGAGCTTCGGCGCGTGCCCGATCTCCATTTTTACTATGACAAGGGCATGGAACACAGCGCCAGAATGGAAGCGCTGTTTGCCAAACTTCATGCCGAGGGTCAGATGGGTCCGGGTGATCCTGAGTCTGATAAGTGAACATTATGCCGGAATTTGACCGTTTGTCTCATCTGGCTCCGAATTTGACCAAAATGGTCGAATTGATCGGTGCATCTCAGCGCATTCTCGTGACGATGCATTGTCGACCCGACGGCGACGCCGCCGGATCGGCCATTGCCATGATGCATATCCTGCGGACGCTTCACAAGGACGTCGTCGTCTTTAACGTCGATCCCATTCCCGACAATTTTTCTTTTCTCAAAGGGTCGGGGGAGATTGTCCATGAACTCGACGACGTCGAATTTGATCTCTGCCTGATTCTGGATTGTGCGGATCCGTCACTTCTTGGACGAAAATTTCCGTACGACAAGATCACGTGTCCGCGTGCGTTTGTCGATCACCACAGCGTGCCGTGGAAAGACTGTTGTCTGAATCTGCATGACGACAAGGCGTCGGCGGTGGGGGAAATTTTGTTTCACCTGATGAACGCGCTTGAAGTGAAGTTGACGCGCGAGATTGCCGAAGCGCTTTATACGTCGATCATCACGGACACGGGATCGTTCAGGTATACCTCGACGTCGGCGGATTCGATGCGCGTGAGCGGTTATCTCCTGGCGACCGGCATCGACGTTTGGAACATCTGTTCCCACATTTATGAAGACAACCCGGTCGAAAAGATTCGTCTTCTGGGACTTGTGCTTCAGACGCTCTGGGTGTCGCGGGACGGCCGTCTGGCTTCTCTTCACGCCAACCGGCAGATGTTGCGCAAATGCCATTGTTCCGGGGCCCTGACGGACGGGTTTATCAATTATGCGCGAAGCATTCACGGGGTTGAGGTCAGTATTTTTATGACGCAGCTGGAGGACGATCTTTATCGTCTGAGTTTTCGTTCCCGTGGAGAGATCGACGTGTCGGCGATAGCCTCGTCGTTTGGCGGGGGCGGCCATCACAACGCCGCTGCCTGTACGCTTCGCGGTTCGGTCGAATCGATTCGTGGGCAGGTTGAGCGCATTCTCGGTGAACTTTACGGTTTGTCGATACCCGATTCGGAGGGAGGACGATGAAACCCGACGATCTCTTTGATCCCCTGGCTCAGGATTATGAAACGATGCGGCGGGAACTGCAGTGGGATCCGTTTGTCCATATCCATGCGGCGTTTGAAGGCCGTTCGCTGAACGGCCTGAAAATCCTTGATGCCGGTTGTGGGACGGGCGAATGCACGCGGTGGTTCCAGTCTCAGGGTGCCGACCCCGTGGGGCTCGATATATCGGGGGAAATGTGTTTTCTGGCGGCCGAGCGTTCCGAAAATATCCTGTATCTTCCGCACGATTTGTCGGATCCGCTTCCGTTTGGTGAGGCTTCGTTTGATGCCGTGGTTGCACTGGGGTGTCTCGAATATCTCGAAGATATCGCCCCGACCATGGCGGAGTTTCGGCGAGTATTGCGTCCTGGCGGACTGTTTCTGGGGTGTTTTGAGCGTTATGGTGACGACTGTCCCGGCGGGAATGCGCCGGAGGTGGTCTTTTTGGACGACTGGGTGCGATACCGTCAGTCCAGAGAAGAACTCCAAACGTGTCTGGAGCCGTTGTTTTCGCATATCCGGTTTGACCGTGTGCCTGGGTTTGTGTTGGAAGAATCGGATGAACGGACCCAGTACTGGAGAGTCATTGCCGATTGAGGCCGTCCCTTTGGTGATGGTGTGCCTTGAAAAAAGGGCGCGCGTATGGGCAGAAAGCCCATAGCGCGCCCGGGGAGGCGTATGGCGGCTGTGACGCCATAGCCGACCGCCCGAAAAATGGAGAATACTTCGATGAAACGGATCGTGTTGGCCAGTACGAGCAAGTATAGAAAACGATTGATGGCAGAAGCTGGATTTGAAGTGGAATGTGTCAATCCATGTTATGAAGAGACCGTGATAGAAGGCATATCCCCATTAGAACAGATATCCCAATTTGCACTTGGAAAAGCCAAAAATGTATATAAAATGCGTCCGGAATGTATTGTGATAGGGTCGGATCAGGGACTGATCGAAGGGGAAATGTGGTTGGGAAAACCCGGAAGTGTAGAAGCCGCATGTGCGCAACTCAAGCGTTTGCGCGGTAAAACTGCGATTCTTGCGACGAGCGTCGTCGTCATATCCGGGGATAATGTTCAACATGAACAGAATCGTGCAGAACTCCATTTTCGTGAGAATATATCGGATGAAAGTATCGAGCGATATGTCAAATCCGACATGCCTCTGGATTGTGCCGGATCGTTTAAAATAGAATCTCGTGGAGTCCGTTTGTTTTCATCGATAATGTGTGATGATCCCACCGCCATTCAGGGGCTTCCCATGATGGCGCTCAATCGCATGATACTCGCTGTTGAACCCGAATATGATACGATTTTTTGATGATACAATTATAATGTATTAATATATATAATATAAATATTATCTGCATCACGATATGCAACTCAAACGCTATCTCATAATATCTATAGCTAATAATATCTATAAACTTTTATGATAAAAAGAGGAATTCGAGTTTTTGTTGAATTTCGCGCGTGACGTCGTCGGGAGATTTGGCGGCATCGATGATGTGTGCGCGTGGATGGGTGGCCACGATGCGCTCAAAGGCGTTGGCGACGTCGATCAGGGTTTGGCGAGCCTCAAACGGATCGAGGGATTCGCGTCCGGACATCATGCGTTCGATCGCCATGTCGGGCGAGAGCCGCAAAAAGAGCAGAATATCGGCTTCGGGGGCAAAGGATCGGTTTTCCTTTGCGATTTCGGCCTGGTAGGTTTCGAGTTCTTGCGGGCTGGGATCGTGATCAAAGGCATCGCGTCGCGATCCCTGATAGGCGATGGAACTGTAAAAATAGCGATCCGTGATGACGGTCTGTCCCTTTTGGAGGGCGGGCAGGATGCAGGTCTGGAGGTGTTCGTGCCGGTCGAGGACGAAGAGTTCTCGCTCGCGAGCGGGAGGGAGGCGCGTCGTCGCCGTCCGGATTTCGCGTCCGTACTGTTCGCGCGTCGGTTCGGCTGTCTGGATGGCTTCGATGCCGCGTTCGCGCAGCCATTCGCAAAGCCGTGGAATCTGGGTCGATTTTCCGACGCCGTCGATGCCTTCGACGGCAATGAGAAGGGGGAATGTCGTCATGGTCTGTCTCGCGAGGGTATATGAAATGATGGAATTATTTGCCGATGCAGAATTGCGAAAAGATGGCGTTGACGATGTCTTCGCTTGCAAAGGCGCCCGTGATGGCGGCGAGGGATTGTGCGGCTTCGTGGAGATCCTCGGCGATGCATTCGGCGGGGAGTCCGGCGTCGAGGGCCGCAAGGCTGCGCTGGATGCACGTGGAGGCATGATCGAGGCACGAGATGTGGCGCTGTGAGGTGATGAGGGTCACATCTTCGGTCTGCTGACTGCGTTCGCACGCGATCCGTGTCAGGGTGGATTCGAGTTCGGCGAGTCCGGCATTGGTGCGCACGGAGATATTGAGAAGGGGAGAGCGGGCGCGTTCGATGAAGCTCAGAATTTCCGGATCGAGATCAGGACGTGCCTGATCGGCTTTGGTGTGGACGAAAACCCATGTCTGGCGGTGTGCGGCATCGTCGATGTCGTCGCCATACAGCGCGCGGAGTTCGTCCCACATGCGCCGGTCCGAGGGCTGGCCGTCCAGGAGGACGAGAAGGATGTCGGCCTGCCGGATTTGTTCGCGCGAGCGCATGATGCCGAGCTGTTCGATGGAGTTTTGTGCGTCGGCGACGCCGGCCGTATCGATGAGGCAAAACGTCTGGTGATTCAGGGTGACCTGGGCCTCGATGGAATCGGTCGTCGTGCCGGCAATATCGGTGACAATGGCCCGTTCGTGCCCGAGAAGATGGTTAAAGAGGCTCGATTTTCCGACATTTGGGGCACCCGTGAACACGACGCGCAGTCCGTCCGCGCGGTACTGGTCGTGGGCGCGTTTCATGCGCTCGATCTGGTGCAAAATCGCACTGGATTCGCGCCGCACGAGGTCGGTCGGAAAAGGGGCGAGGTCTTCCTCGGTCGAAAAGTCGATCGACGCCTCGATATGGCAGAGAAGGTTGAGCACTGCCGTCCGCAACGCCTCGACCGCATGGGAGACCGACCCCGAAAGCTGGCGCTGTGCTTCGCGACACTGATGGACGTTTTGCGCATGGATGATGTCCATGATCGCCTCGGCTTTCGACAGGTCGATCTTGCCGTTCAAAAACGCCCGCGTCGAAAACTCCCCGGGTTGCGCCGGTGTCGCGCCGGCCTCACACACGAGCTCAAGCACGCGTCCGAGGTTCACGCTTCCCCCATGCGCATAAATTTCAACCGAATCTTCGCCCGTGTACGAATGCGGTGCTTTGAAATAACAGATGAGCACGTCGTCAATGGCTTCGCCGTCGGGCGTGTAGAGAACCCTGTGGTGCATCATGCGCGGCGTCAATTCCTGCCTGTGCACGCAACGTCGAATGATTCCGAGCGCGTCGTCGCCGCTGAGGCGGATGACCCCAATGGCTGCCGGAGCGGTCCCCGATGCGATGGCTGCTATCGTATACATGGTATTAACCCGTTTTTTATGTAATTTTCTGTTATGTTTAACAAATGATGTTCGTCGATATTTTGTGTTGTTTGTTTTTTTGGTGGGGGAAGTCTCCCCCTACGTCGCTATTTGCCCTGCGGGCAAATACGCGCCTACCCCCTCACATGGAGTGCAGGTTCGTCACTCATCGTCCGGACAGACTCCAGGTTGGAGGTTTCGCCGAGACATCGAATGGCGTCTCCGATGAGGTAAAGCGAACCGGAAATAAAGATCGTTCCGTCCTCACCCACGGCTTGTGCCGCGCGTCGGATCGCTTCGTCCAGAGAGGCACATGCGCGCGAGGGTTCAAGCCCCGTGCGCGTGCAATAGTCGGAAGGTGAGCAACCGCGCGGCGAGGACGTGATCGGCGACACAAAAATGCGTTCCGGATCAAAGACGTCGAGGTAACGCGGAAACATTGCCTCGATGTCCTTGTCGCCGCAACTGTTGACGACGAGTGCGCGCGTGGTGCGGCGGGGGGCTTTGGTCGGCACGGCGTTGCAAAAGGATTCCACCCCGTCGGGATTGTGCGCGCCGTCCATGATGAGGTGTGACACCCTCAGGGCACGTGCGGTCGTTTCGGAACATGGCCACATGCGTCCGACCCATTTCGTCTGCACGATGAGATTGCGCAACACTTCGCGCACATTCCCCTTAAACCATCCCATCCGCGCCGCGCTGAGCAGTGCAAACGCGGCCACGGCCGCGTTGTCTCTCTGGAATCTGGCGAGTTCCTCGCCGCCTTGCATCGGGATGGTATCGTCGTCGGTGACAAGACGAAAGCCGTCGTCGTCGCACCGCCAGTCAAAATCGACCCCGAGCGCGTGAAACGCGCTGCATCCGTGTTCCAGCGCTTCGCGTCGCAAGGTTTCGACGCACGTGCGCCCGACGACGACCGGACATCCCTTACGCATGATTCCGGCTTTTTCGTGCGCGATCGCCTCGAGCGTATGACCGAGGTATTGCTCGTGATCGTGTCCGATTGACGTGATGATGCTCATCGAAGGGGAGAGCACATTGGTCGCATCGAGACGTCCGCCGAGGCCCACTTCAAATACGCCAAACTGGATGTTTGAACGTCGAAAAAACCTCAGCGCCATTATGAGACAGCACTCGAAATACGTCAGCGTCAGTCCCGAAAAATCGGGGTTGTCGTCGCCTCCATATTCGGACAGCACGCGTCGGCCAATGGCGACCATTTCCGAGACGGGAATCATGCGTCCGCCGACGCGGATCCGTTCTCTAAAGTCCACGAGATGCGGGGAGGTATAAAGTCCTGGCAGGAGTCCCAACGACTGGACGGCGTTGGAAAAGAGCGCACTGACCTGACCTTTGCCGTTTGTGCCGGCCACGAGGATGTGCGGGTAGTTGACGAGCTGCGGTTCGCGCGCCAGCGCTTGATGCATCGCATCAAGACCAAGTTTGATGACGCGTTCATTTTGCGCAAAAAGGCGCGCATAAAATGCGTCGGTTTCATTCCTGTTTTTGTGGTGTTCGTGAACTGGAGGGCAGGTTTTGTGGGGATTGGTGGTGGGTGTATGCGTCATGATCTTGTGTATGTCCCAAAACTTTGCGTTTTTTGGGTTTGAAAAACGCCTTCATTTGCTCGGAGATTCTTGCGTGCGAGTTTCCGAGGGGGTAGCGGCGTATTGAGCCTGGAGGGCGAAATAGCCGCTCAGGGGGAGGCTTCCCCCTCCCAAAAAAGTCATGAATCAGGCGATTTGATTGCGTTGTCTGCGTGGGTGGGCAAGAAAAAAGCCGCCAGGCGGCGGCTTTGATGGTGTGAAGGCTATTTGTCAAAAAAATCGTATCGGTCGCGAAGCTCAAGGTAGTTGAGGTATCGCGAATATTCGGCGTTATTGACGATTTCACAGACATTGTCGCCCGAGAGTTTGATGAGTTTTTTGGCGACGAGCCGATCCATGATGTCTTCGAGTTCGACGTCGTCGAGGCCGAGCATTTTGGCGAGGTCTGAGGGCACGCTGACCTTTCCGGTGCCGGAATTTTCGATTTCGCGTTTGAGATGGAGCATGACGCGTCCGATTGTGTTGCGCATTTGCAGGGCGGAGACGAGGAATTGTGCTTCGTTGAGGCGTCCGGCGAGTTTTCGCATCATGCGCATACTGAGTTCGCCGTTGGCGCGGATCATGGCTTCAAACTGGGTTGCGTCGATGACGAGAAGGCGGGCGGGCTCGATGACGGTGGCGGTCACTGCCTGGGGGGCATCCGTCACGAGTGACAATTCGCCGCAAAATTCGCCGGGGCCGAGGATTTCCAAAACGATTTCCTCGGTAAACACGCGTTTGGATATCTGAATCCGGCCTTCGTTGATGACCCAGAGTTTACTCGCGGGGTCGCCTTCATAGAAAAGGACTGTTCCGGGTTCGTAAATCTTGCTGTGTTTTTCTAAAGCCTGTTCCTTGTCCATGTCTTCGTCTCTCTTGACGCGTGGTTTTTTTGGCGCTCTGAGTCATCGTTTTATCGTAGAGCCAAAACGGCACTTTTCTATCACGTCGATCTTTATTCATCAAAGAAATTTGCATGGATGCCGTTTGACCTCTTTCAGGCTTTCCGGATCCAAGGTGGGCGGAAAAGAGATTTTTCAGGCCAACTTTGCCCACGTTTTCCAGTAGGTGGGGAGGGGATTTGTGTGGGGGAACTTGGTCGCCCCACACAAAAAAAACTCAGAACACCTGGGCTTCAAACGTTTGAAAAGACGCCCCGTCTCGCCATGCGTTGGGGGAGAGACCGGCCTTGAGGGAGAGGTGCATGAGCATTTCTTCGAGGCTCCATCCTTGTTCTGTGGCGACCTGGGGAAGAAACACGGCTTTGCGAAATCCTTTTTGTAACACGACACCGTGTTTGCCCACGACGATATCCTGCGGACCTGAGACTGGTACAGGTTTGGTGAGTACGGATATTTCGATGGAAAGATCGTCGAGTTCCTGGGGTTGAACCGGATCAAAGCGCGGGTCGTTGAGAGCGGCATCCTGAGCGCGTCCCCAAAGACTTTCGGACAACGGTGCTACGGGCAGAATGTTGCCGATACACCCGCGAAGTTGTCCGTTGGGTTCGTTGAGGGTCACAAAAACGCCATAAGGCATGCGAAACATCTCGTCCTGGCCGGCGAAATCGAAGTCACGTGGAAACGGCGTTTCGGACTGACGATCCACGGCCTCGCGAAGCGCACGGCGCACGAGATCATGGGCAACGCGTTGTTGAGGCCACGTAAGCGGAGTCCCTGGATCGGCGTTGTGGGTCATGCCGGACGTCCTCGCGGAACTGCCGATGACCATGGCCACGTACGACACGGACATGTCCTCGTCACCCGAACGACGCCCCGATGTGTCATAGGCCACTTTTTGTGCGACAAGTCCGGTATTTTCATACGTATATGACAACACGCGCAACGCATGGATTCCGCATGCGGCATGGGGATTGGCGTCTGCAAATGCCTCAAATGACGCCCCGTTGAGGAGAGAAATTGCGGACACCGTGCGTGCGTCATACACGGCGATGTGTTCCTGGACGGGTGCGCCAAACGGCACATATCCGTAGGCTTCACCGTAATGGAGAAAGTCTGTCGAAATCACGAGCAGGGCGTCGCGCTGTTCGCGCAAAAATTCGCCAAGTTTCCGGGCATCGTCCGATGCCATATCTCCGACGATGATGGGGATGATCGACGGGACTTTTGTCCCGAACACGACTTGTAAAAAGGGGAGCTGAATTTCGATGGCGTGTTCCTGGCGGTGTGCGCCGTCGTCAAGGCGAATCAGTCCGAGGTCGCGGAGTTGATGTGTCATTTCTGTGTCGACGGGCACCACGCCAAGCGGCGTGGCGAATCCATCTGCGCTCACGCCCACGGCACCATATACGGGAACCCGGTGGTTTGGGCACAACACAAAGATGCGGCGATACGTGCGCCCCTTGAGCAATTGATAGGCTGCGGCCGCCGTGGGGCCTGACCATGTGTGCCCCGCATGGGGCACGATGATCGCCCGAATATCGCCGGAATACTCGACGGGCGAGGCTTCGGCCAGATAGCCTTCGATGGTTTTTGTGAGCGAACCGGCGTCGCCGGGATACCACTGTCCTGCCAATACCGATGGACGTATACTCATCGTCACTCCCTGGGCGGATGCCCTCTGTTGGGGAGACGACATGGAAAGCGAGATTTCCTGATTTGGGGATGAACACGCGGTCATGAGTCCAAGGGTGAAGGTCATGACCATGATGTCATGGAGAGAAACTCTGGGTAGAGGTGGGCAGAGGGGGTAGCGGCGTATGCGCGCAAGGCCGAAGGCCTGAGCACATAGCCGCTCAGGGGGAGACTTCCCCCGCCCAAAAACAAGCGCTTCGAGCTTCCTTAGAAACATGGCGTGCTCCACCATACACTTTTCGATGTCGTTTCCAAAAGACGCTGCCACACAAAGGCGGCATTGTCCTTTAGTATAGCCTGATTTATGAAGTGTCGCGGGCGACTTTTTTGACTCGCTTTGCGGAACGCCCATTTTGACTTTTGACGAGAGCAGCACGATGTATCAGTTTCGCCCCGAACTTTTTAATCCGCCGCAACGCCAGGCGGTTCTTCATGATGAAGGTCCCATGCTCGTTTTGGCCGGTGCAGGAAGCGGCAAGACGCGCATTATTGCGCATCGCGTTGCCTATCTCGTCGACATTAGAAACGTCGCCCCCGATCATATCGTCGCCGTCAGTTTTACAAACAAGGCCGCGCGGGAACTCAAGGGGCGCGTCGCGGAGCTCATCGGCCAGGAAAAAGCCAGGCAGTGTCATCTTTCGACGTTTCATGCGCTTGGGGCAGACATTCTGCGTGCGCACATTACGAAGCTCGGATGGAAACTTCCATACGCCATTATTGATACTGACGAACAACTCGGCATTGTGAGAAGCGTGCTCAAGGAACTTCACCTTCAGGGATCTTCTTATGACCCGCAGGATATTCTTGGATTCATTTCCCGGGTCAAAACCGCGCACGTCATGCCTCTCGACATGCCTGGCATGCGATGGAAACCCCAGGGGCGAACACTCGCCAAGATTTTTGACCACTATCAGATCATTCGGAAATCGATGAATGCCATCGATTTTGACGACATGATCGCCCTGCCTGTCGATATTTTTGAAAAGTACGACGACGTTCGCGCTCAGTATGCCGATGCATGGAAATACCTTCTCGTCGACGAATATCAGGACACCAATGAGCTCCAGTTTAAATTGTTACAGTTGCTGTGCAGACAGCGGGCAAACCTCATGGTCGTCGGCGACGACGATCAGTCGATTTATGCGTTTCGTGGTGCAAATTCCCAACACATTCTCGATTTTCCAAAACTGTTTCAAAACGTCCGCGTCATTGCGCTTGAGCAGAATTATCGATCCACCCAGCCTATTTTGACCGCCGCCAACGCGGTCATTGCCAAAAACGCCGTCCGGCATCAAAAGAATTTGTGGAGTGAACATCAGGTGGGCGAAAAGATACGCGTCTTTGCCTGTTCCAATCCCGAGGAAGAAGCGCGTTTTGTCGTCGATCAGATTTCCCTCCAGCGAGCAGCAAAAAATTTGTCGTATCGAGATTTTGCCATTCTCTATCGCACCAATCCGCAAAGCCGCGCCATTGAGGAACAGCTCGTCAAACAGATGCTTCCTTACCGCATTGTGGGGGGATCAAAGTTTTACGATCAGTCCGAGGTGCGGGATCTCGTTTTCTATCTTCGTTCGATATATTCGTTTCACGACGAGCTTGCGTTGCGGCGCATCATCAACACGCCGCGGCGTGGGGTTGCGGCGGCGGCTTTGGAACGCATCGACGCGAGGGCCAAAAATGAAAACCTTTCTTTTTTGGATGCCGTCCGGGCGGAAATCGATCACGGGCAGTTACAGGCGGCAGCAAGGCTCAAACTCACCGAATGGGTGGAAGTGCTGGAATCCTTTCACCGGAGGGTGATGTCCAAAAACGAGCCGCTTTCTGTCACCCTGACCGCCCTCATCGAACGGATACATTACATTGCCTACCTTCAGAGTTCGTGCAATTCAGACCAGAATGCCCAGCATCGCCGCGACAATGTCGATGAACTCGTCGAGGCACTCGCCGCCTATGAACGACAAAATGGACGCGATCTGTCCGGCTTTTTGCAGCAACTTATGCTCGATCCGCCCAAAAAAGAAGACGACGAAAATCCGGACGAAATCACCTTGCTCACCCTGCATGCCGCCAAGGGACTCGAATTTACCTCTGTATATATTGTCGGATGCGAAGAGAATCTTCTCCCGCACGCAAATTCCTTGCGCGAACCGGAGCTTTCCGAAGAACGGAGACTTTTTTATGTCGGCATCACTCGTGCCAAACAGTTTCTCACCATCACGCATACCAACACGAGAAAAAAGATGTACGAAACGCTTCGGATCATGCCGTCGCGATTTTTGAGCGATATTCCAAAGGACGTCGTCGAGTTTGCACAAGCCGAAGATTCTATTTCGACTCAAGCCATGAAAGAAGAACAACACAAAACCATGAAGTCCCGGTTTGCACAACTCCAGAGTTTTTTTGACAAAAAGGCGTAATCTGAGCAAAACCGTCGTTTAATATATACAAAAAAGCGCGGCGTATCTCGCCACAAGGCGGGTAGCCGCGCGCGCCGGTCGTATCTCGCCGTTACGGCGAGATAGACCGCGCTCAAAAAAACTATGATTTGGATTCTGACAAAGAGGGGTCTTGACTATCTTTGTCGTCTGCGTCGTTGACATTTTGTGTGTCTTCGGCAGGTGTCACCGATTCTTCTGGGGTATTTTCGGATTCGCTGTCTTCATGTTCGCAAAGTTTGGAACTGTCTTTGGGAGGTTCGGGTATGGGGTTCACGCCAGCTTTTTTGGCCTCCTGAGCGGCTGTTTTGCGCAACTTTGCATAAGCTTTGGACCACCGGTCTAACTTGTCGTAATGCACCGGATCTATTGTGGTTTCCTCGGACAATTTGAGAAACTCACACACCATGTGTATTTGTATCCACGAATCGAGAAACGCCACTTTGAAGGTCAACATCAATAGAAATGAAATGCCCATCCACGGTAAAGAACTTATGCTTAGTGAACTCGATATACCAAGGCCGGGCAGGAAAAATACAAAAAACAAAAAGATACATGCCAAGTACATGATAACGCTCGAACGAATGGCACGACGCACAAATACGCGCCACTTTTCGACGAGTATCGTCAGCGCATCCACACATGCCGCATGAACCTCATAATCACGACGGCGAAGCGAATACGTCAGACAGCAGTCATCCGCACACGATAAGGCTGGATGCAACAACACATACAAAAACCAACGGCCAATGCTCATATCCGGAAGATCCGTGTCCAGCGAGAATCCTCGTGAAATCACTCGACGCATTTGCAATATCGAGATGCGAATGTCGCGGGATAATAGATAAAATTTGCGGTTGGATCCGAATCGTTCACTCACCACTGTTTTAGAATATTCCACAGGATTTGACGGGATTCTCGAGGTTTCAAGGGCTTGTTCTACAATTGCAAGATGTCCCATTTGTGTGTTGTAGCCAAGACGACCCATGATGGTATAATAGGATCCAACGATAAACAGAAATGCACCACAGCACAAGGCGATATTCGTCGGCAGGCTAAACGACATCTTCGTAATGAGAAGCCATATCAGACCAATGACGAGCAAGCCGATAAACCCCGTCAGCATTCCTATTCCGAGCCGTATCCAGTTAAAAATCATTGTTTTTCTAAAAATTTTCCCCGGTGACATGGCTTTCCTTTCTATTTATATAAAGTGTTCGACGATTTCAAAGGCGCACCGTGGAGCGCCCTCACCAAACATAGATCATTCAACCGAAAAATAAAGGCGCGGAACGACGCCGCGCCTGTAGCCTTTTTAATACGCCATGTCTACGTCATGGCGCTGTACGCGCGTTCCGCAATCTGTTGAGCCAGCTCTTCGAGGCGCTTGATTGTGGCGAGGATATCGTTCATTTCGAGGACTCCGGGGTCGTGATCGAGGTATTCGCGGTGTCCGTTGAGCTCCTCTTTAAACGTCGCCACATCGTCCGCCGGCAGATAGTCGCTGAGTTGTTTAAGCGAGCGTTCCGCCATGTAAACGAGACCTTTGGCCTCGTTGATTTTTTCGATCTTTTCACGGATTTCGGTGTCATTGGCGCGTTTGGCCGCCGCCTCGTCGATCATCGAGTCAATTTCGGCTTCCGAAAGTCCGCCCGATGCCTCGATCCTCACCTTCGCCTCGCGCCCCGTCGTCTTTTCGACCGCAGATACCGACACAATCCCCGAGGCGTCGATCTTAAAGGACACCTCGATTTGTGGCATCCCGCGAAGCAATGGCGGCAGGCCCCACAATTCAAACTTCGCCAGAGAATGGTTCTCAGACGCCAGCTCGCGTTCCCCCTGCAACACATGGACGTTCACCATTTCCTGAAAATCGACCGTCGTCGAGAAGACTTCCGATGCCTCGCACGGGATCGGGGTGTTGCGAGGAATCAGAGGCAAAAATACCCCGCCCATCGTTTCGATACCCAGCGAGAGCGGCGTCACGTCCATCAACGCCACTTCCTGAATGTCGCCATTGAGTACACCCGCCTGAATCGACGCGCCAATGCTCACGATTTCGTCCGGGTTGACGTTGGCGTTGACCGGAAGGTTGAAGAATTTTGAGATGCGTTCGCGCACCAAAGGCATGCGCGTCATCCCGCCCACCAGGACGACCTGTGTCAGATCCGAAGGCGTCACTTTCGCATCGTCCATCGCCTGTTGGCACAACGGGATCGTCCGCTCAACCAGATCGCGCGTCAAATCCTCGAGTTCATTGCGCGTCATCGTGCGGCTCAGATGGATCGGCGCCCCGTCTTTCATGGCCAAAAACGGAAGATTGATTTCGGTTTCTTTCGCCACACTCAGTTCCTGCTTGGCGCATTCCGCCGCTTCTTTGATGCGGTACATCGCCGACATATCGTCGTGCAAATCAATCGCGTTGGCTGACTGGAACTCCGAAAGCAAAAGCTCGACAATCGCATTGTCAAAGTCTACGCCACCAAGAAACGGATCGCCAAGTGTCGACAACACTTCATACAAACCGTCCCCAAGGCGTAGAATCGATATATCAAACGTGCCGCCGCCAAGGTCATACACAACGATCGTTTCGTGACGATCATCGCCAAATCCATACCCCAGCGAGGCTGCCGTCGGCTCGTTCAGCACGCGAAGCACTTCAAGACCCGCGATACGGCCCGCATCGCGCGTCGCCTGGCGTTGCGAATCGTTAAAATTCGCAGGCACCGTAATGACCGCCTGATCTATCTTTTCTCCGACATATTCTTCGGCAATTTCTCGCATTTGCGTCAAAATTAACGCCGATATTTCCTGCGGACTGTATGTTTTTTCTCCAATTTGAACGCCAGGTGTCTTGCGTTCTCCATTCCCCATCGGAACGATCTTGAACGGAGCCAGTTCCTTTAAACGCTGTACTTCAGGATCATCCATTGTACGGCCGATGAGACGTTTGATCGCAAATACCGTGTTTTCAGGATTTTTGGCCGCCTGACGGCGAGCCATCTGTCCTACAAAAACATCCCCCGTATTGGTGAATGCTACGATCGACGGCGTCGTGCGGGCTCCTTCGCGGTTTGCGATGACCGTGACGCTGTTGCCTTCCATCAGTGACACACAGGAATTTGTTGTACCCAGGTCAATACCAATCACTTTTGACATTACGCTTCTTCCCCACCTTCACCTTCTAAGGATTCCTGATCCGATCCTTCATGCTGAGACACGACGACGAGCGCCGGACGAATGACGCGTTCATGCATCATATACCCTTTGAGATGTTCTTGAACGATCGAATTGTGCGGTTGGTCCGAATCCACCACCCGCGACAGCACGTCGTGATACACCGGATCACACGTATGCCCCACGCTCTCAAACGGCGTACAACCCATCTTGGCCAGGGCCGACAGATACAGCTTGTGCGTCATCTCAATGCCGTTGAGCAGCTGTGCAAAATCATTGACCTGATGTGCATGCGACAACGCACGTTCAAGATTGTCCATCGTGGGCAAAAATCCAAGCACTATGCGTTCTTCCGCCTGATGCGTCTGCTGTTCCTGATCGCGCGTCACACGCTTGCGATAATTGTCAAAATCCGCGGCCATGCGCACAATCCGGTCGTTCAGCTGTTTGACCTGTGCCTGCAACGCCTCGCACTGCGTCTGTAACGCCTCACATTGCGTCTCCCGTGACGCGCACTCTCGCTCAAGCTCCTCCACACGGGCACGGCTCACCGCAAGCTCGCGCAAACACCCCTCTCGCGCAGGCCCCTGCGAATCCGAATCCCGAACAGGCACCCGATTTTTCGCCACATACGGCCTCACCACCTTGCTCTCTTTGTTCTCTTCGTTTCTGACCGCTTTCTTTTCCTCACTCGCCGTCAGTTCCGATGGACTCATGCCCACCGGTGCATTTTCCGACGCGCATTCCGCATCTTTGCTACAAGGTGCCGTCTCCACCTCATTTGCGAGCGCCGAAAACGCCGATAACGAAAGATTCAGATCAATCCCGAGATCGTCAAACGTCTCCGGATTGTCCAGTACCTTGCTCAGTTTGTCCTCAAACCGATTTCCGCGATCCTCCGACCGCGATTCGACCTCGTTGACCGCTTTGAGTGCGGCTTCCAGCAAATCGTCGTGTTTATCCATGTCTCTCCATCGCCTCGATTTGACATTGCGCCCATGTTTGCGCTTTAACCCCGCGTTTTTCGCGCTCTTTATGCCAATTTTTTCCTTCTTTAAAACCTTTTTTTCTCACCTTTTCTATCCCGTATCCGCCCCTTCTTTTGCACAGCCTCGATACACTCGCACGCGTGACGCCATCACCACATCTCCCCCAACCCCACGAAACACCAGGCCAAACACAAAAAACTTCACCCAAACCCTGACCTCACCCCCGGCCCCTCTCCCATAGGGAGAGGGGAGCATGCTTC
>CAMCLY010000012.1 GCA_945875805.1 uncultured Myxococcales bacterium
GAAAAATGCGCGGCGTCTTACCATATTTACCGGGGGATAAAGCGTGCTTTTTTTGTGTCGCGCGGCTACCGGCCCTCCCCAACGGGGAGGGCCGATACGCCCGCGCGGCGCCCGCTATCGGCCCCTTGCGGCCGATACGCGGGCGCCCTTGCCCATGGGTGACGCCACGGAGGGGGGCGGCGCGTATGTGCCCGACGGGCAAATAGCGACGTTGGGGGGATACTTCCCCCCCAGCACATACCCACAAAAATCAATTTTACCGTAAAATCAGAGTAGTTCTTTGCCGGCACGCGAAACCATCGTGCTCGCGTCACGGACGGAATGGCTACTGTACGATGTACATCGATCCGTGGACAACAAACGGCGAATCATATAGCTATGCGGCGCTGATGAGGAGATTTGAAATGTCAGAGAACAAGCATTCGTCGAAGGATTCCGTGGATATGGTACAGGGCGTGTCGGAGGATATGGAGAAAACGCTCCAGGGCAACGAGGAAGAGGTGACGGCGCGTCGCAAGAAACCCGAACTGGGAGGCTCGGGGCCACATGTGACGTTGCCGGGCATGCCGTCGCCTGGAAAAAGCGCGTTGCCGTCATACCCCGGACGTCCCGCGCCTGTGAACAGCGTGGCCAGGACGACGCCGGGCAAGAACGGGGCGGGGGTGGGCCCCATCGCCGGGGGCGAGGAGAGTTCGGGAAAGGGCATCCACATCAAGCCGATGGCGTTGGGCGAAAAAAATCCCGTGCGACCTGGTGCTCAGGGACTCCCGAAGCTGCCGGTGAAACGTTCCGGTCCGGTCGGTGGGGGCTCGACGCCGAATGCCGCAAAACCCGGAAGTACCGGTCACGCCCCGATTCTCCCGACGCCGGTCGGTGGGGGCTCGACGCCGAATGCCGCAAAACCCGGAAGCACCGGTCACGCCCCGATTCTCCCGGCGCCGGTCGGTGGGGGCTCGACGCCGAATGCCGCAACAACGGCTGGTCAGGTGGCGCACAACGATATTGAGTTGCCCGAGGCATGGCTGAACGGTGGCGATGTTCCCTTTGAAAGAGAGACGCCCTTTAGCGTCCCTCAGACGATCCCCCTCGATACCGAGGGAGAATGCACCCCATCTCAAGAGAGCCCGAACGTTCACCTCGAAAAAAACGAAAATCTGCCCGAAGTTCTGGAAGATATTATTGCCGGTTATGACGACGAAATCGTCCACGTCCGCACGCGCGACGGGGCCCGGGAATGCACGATTCAGCTCGCCATCGCCCGGATTCTCGAACATACTGGCTACGAAAAACTCGCCTACGTCCGTTATCTCAAGGCGCTTGAGGCGAATCATTTCAGCCGGACGGCGATTCATGAGTTGCGCCGCATCGCGCGTGCGTACAACAAGACAAAGGATGTCGTCACGTTGCTCCAGTCGGCGCTCGACACGGCGGTCTCCGCCGAGGAACAGTCGATTTTGCTCGAGGAGTGCGGCCTTATCGTATTTTTTGGAGATCCGCCCAATCCCACCGATGGCATTGCCATGCTGTATCGGGCCATTGCGCTGTCCCCCAAGCGGATATCGCCATTGTGTACGCTACTACAGATGTTCCTGTTTGAACGGCGCTATGAGGACTGTTGCGAGATCCTCGAAAAATTGCTCGGGCTGACGGACGATCATCAGGCGCAGGTGTTGTGTCACACGATGTTGGGCGACATTCGGAGCAGTCTCAATCCGGGGGCGGATGCCGGACTGAACAGCTATTTGCAGGTTCTGACTCTGGAGCCGGATTCCCTCTATGCGTTCCAGCACGCCATGGGCGTGCTGTTGCGGCAAAAATCGTGGCAACTATTTTACGACAATACCCTTTCGTTTGCCAAAAATACCAAGGACAAGACGATAAGCCACGCAGCCCTGCTCGTGGCCGGGGCGGTGGCGTTTGATCTGCTTTCCGATTCGGATGCCTCCAGCGAGGCGTATGAACTGTCCATGCAGTACCGCCCGGGGGATTCGCTGGCGCTTGAGTTGTTGCTCGATAACTATTCCGGGGATCCCGCGCAATGGAGACAGCTCGACGGCGTCATCGAACGCCTTGTTCCGTTTGCCGAAACCCCGCGCGAAAAACTCGATCTGCTCATCATGAGGGCCATCAACCTCGACGTCAATGGGCACGATCCCGCCATGGCCATTCAGATCCTTGACGAGGTGTGTGGCGAGGGCAAAGCCACGCCGTTTTTGCTCAATTATTACTGCGATCTCCTCAAACGAAATGACCAGATCGAAGAGGCCATGCGCATCACCAAAAAGGCCGCAGAGCAGCTCCACACGGAAGAAGCCGCCGATCGCTTCGCCAATCTTGGATGTTATTGCCTTGAGATCCTCAAAAAAAATGACGATGCCGAGGAGTGCTTCCGCATGGCGCTCTCCTTCAACCCCAATCAGCGCACGGCATTTGAAAATCTCGAGTTGATTCTGCGCGCGCGAAACGATTTTGTGGGGTTGGCCAAGCTCTACCTCGCCAGACTCGATGTCGTCATGGATGCCCGTGTGCGCGCGTCCATTCTCTACTCCCTCGCGACGATATGCGAGTACAGCCTCGGACAGTACGAAAACGCCATTCTCTATTACAGGCAGTACCGCGAGATTTATCCCGATGACATCCACGCCATCCATAACCTCGAACGCCTCTACATGCGGTTCAAGGACTGGAAAAATCTCATCGAACTCTATCTTATCGAGAAAAGTACGGCGCCCACCCCTGCCGCTCGCTGTGAAATCCTCGTGCGCATTGCAAACATTTGCCGATACAAACTCAACAAGCCACACTACACCATCAGTTTTCTAAACCAGGCCAAAAAGGAAAATCCAAAGTCCGTCCTCGTGTACCGGGAACTTCTGGATGTCCTCTATCAGGCTCAGATTTGGCGCACTTATATCGACGTCAGCAGGGAGCTCCTCGCCATCCAGAAAAAAGATGCCGACAAGGTCATGACGCTGCTCCAGATGGCCAAAGTGTACGAAATCATGCTGTGTGACAATAGCGCGGCCGTCCAGTGTCTGGAGCAGGTCCTCGCGCTCGATCCCGACAACGCCGTGGCCTACGTGCGGCTGTTGGCGATATATCAGGCGTCTGGCAATTGCGCGGCCTACTATGAATTGACCCTCGATCGCGCCCAGAGAATGCCCGAGTCAAAGGCAAGAACAAATCTCCTCTTCAAGGTCGGCCTGAAGACGTTCTCGCTTTTCCGCGAGACCGAACAGGCCATTTCCATCTTTGAGGATTCCCTGCAGGGAGGCGTCGGGTACATTCCGTCGGTGTTCATCCTGTCCCTCCTGTATGCCTGCAACGCGCAGATTCCACAGCTTGTCCATCTCCTGCAGGAAGCCACCGGTTCGCTAAAAAACCAGGCGTCAAAAAGCGCTTCCTCCATTACCCAGGCTTACCTCCGGACGTGGATTCTCCACGAGGCCGAGGAGGCCATTCATCCACTCGAACTCGCGTTGGCGCTCACCCCGGATGCCACCAGTGCCGGACTCATGCTGCTCATGAACCAGTACGCCCGGGGACAGTTCGGCGAGCTTTCGGCCCTCTATACCGAGCGGGCACAAAATACCACTGATCGCGACTTCGCCGTCTTTTTCTACAACATGGCCGCCTTCACCGCGCACCGTTACCCCGAAAAACCCGGCGCCATCGACAACGAAATCATTGCCCTCAGGGCCGCGCTCGAACTCGATCCCGACAACGTCATCGCCAACGAGAGACTCGAAGCCCTCGAGCCATGTCGCGTCAACCTCGTGCCATTCCTCGAAAAACGGCTCAAATATGCCCCCATCGAGGACAAAATCGAACTCCAGCTCGCCATCGTCGAGTCCACCTTTGCCGAGTCTCCACAACAGGCATTCGCCATGGTGTGCCAAATCGTCGACGAAAACCCGTCTCATCTTCCCGCCGTCCGGGTCGCCACCAATATGGCCGCCAAACTGAACAATACCTCGTTGTGGTGCCGATTCCTGGCCATTCAGGCTCAGAACCTCGAAAACATCACCATGAGGATCATCGCATGGACAAACGCGGCCACCGTCGCCAGGGACAAACTCAATCAGCCTGACCTCGCCATCGAGTACTTCAAACAGGCCTTCATGTTGGCCCCACAGCAAATGGAGTGCTACGTTCAGCTCCTCGAACTCCTCAAGAAAAAACACGATATCGTCGCCATCGACGGAATTCTGCAGATTCACACCCACTCCATCTCCCGCGAAAATCAGGTCATGCGGTACAGAGAGATGGCCGACATCTATCTCAACGAGTTCAACGAGCCCGTGCAGGCCATCGTCAAGTTAAAACAGGTCCTCGAGGTCGAACACGACAACGTCGAAGTCCTCATGAAACTGGCCCAGCTCGAAATCGGTGAGAAACACTACAGTGAGGCCAGAACCGCTCTCGAAAACATCCTCGATATCAAAGATGTCGATCCGGTCATCCTGGCCCAGGCACGCGAAAAATTGCTCGATCTCTATATCGATGTCTTCGGCACGTACGAACATGCCATTCCCCTGCTGCAGGACACCCTCGCCAGTAATCCCAATGATACAGAAGCCATGGAGCGCATGGCCAACGTCTATTTCGCACAGTCCCGAATGAGCGAATCCCTGGCCCTGTTCCTCAGGCTCAACACCCTCGTCCATGGCACCGACAAAGTCCGCGTCCTGCTACAAATCGCAAGCCTGTACAAGGCCCTCAACCAGAACGACAAAATCGGTGACATCATGCATGAAGCCGCCGAACTCGCCAAAACACTGCCCGAGGCACTCGACATCATCACCCCATGGATCGAGCGGTGTAAAGATCCTTCCATCGTGCTCGCGTTTGTCGAAAAACTCGTCGAAAATGCAGACCTGCCGACAAAAATGCAGGTCGCCATCTATGAATTTGCGGCCAAAACTTACGCCGGAACCCTCCACATGCGATTCGAGGCCGACAAATTCGCCATGGCCGCCGCCAATCTCGCGCCGGATTCCTTCAGGGCTCAGATCCTCGCGGCTCATGTCTTTTCGCCCAAAGACGCAATGGTTTATGCCACCAACGCCGCAAGACTCGAGCCTTTCAACCCAGAGTCCTATCGCGTCATGTGCGATATCGCTTCCAATTCAGATCGCTTCGACCTCCAGGCGCGCGTCGAGCAGCAGCTCGAAATCGTTTCCCCAGGCTTCACCCCCACAGAGGCCATTCAGCGCGCATTCATCGAGCGTTTTCCACGTGCACCCGGACTCATCGACGAATCCGTCGTCCGGCAGATCGCCCCCCAGGACTTCAACTTCTACATCCAGAAGCTCCTCTCCATGGCCGAAGGCGCCATTCAGATCTTCGACCCTCCCGTGCTCGAATTTGTGCCACAGTCCCAGGCTCCGTCCCTGTGCGCTCTCATCGCCGAGTGCGCCGTCCCCCTTTCCATGACCGGATTCGAGACCCACTTCGTGCAGGACGCTCCGTTCATCTACACCACCATCGACATGCGCCAAATCGTCTTCAATCTCGCGGCACTCGCGCACGCGTCCGAGGCCGAACGCCGTTTCCATGTCGCTTCCGCGTTCATCCACGCCAAAATGGGCACCCTCCCGCTCATTCTTTATCCAAGCGAAAACGTCGTCGCACTCGTCTCTGGATTGCTCGGACTCTACGATTCCAAACTCACCACGCACGCCATCCTCTCTCGCATGAAATCCATCATCCCGCGCGCCACGCGACGTGTCATCTGCGACTTCATCGACCAGAACTCCCTCGACGTCTTCCAGTACGATCCCGCAAGATTGCAGGGCGCCACGGCCACCCTCGACGCCTACATCGGCCACCTCTTCAGCCTCGACCTCAAATCCTCCGTCGCCGCCATCCTCCGTCGCCGAAAACCGAACACCACCGTGCCAAACAATCTCCACCAGTGGCTCCTGGCCCATCCAAGCCTCCCGCAAATTCAGGAACTCCTCGAATTCAATATCAGCGAGCGCTTCTCTGCCGTGCGGCAAAGACTCGGACTCTTCCTCAAAGTCGCCGAGCCCGTCTAGATCCAAAGTGGGCTTGGGATGGGGAGCGCGGGCTATCCGGCATCCGCCGGATACGCCACGCGCCACGCGGCTATGGACGCAGTGCCCTCCGGACACTGCGCCCATACGCCGCGTCTCTGTGATGGGGACGCGAAATATACGTTCGGGCATATCCTATAAATAAATAATAAAAACGCGGCCCCCGCGACGTCTGGTCTGCCTACTTTTTGGGAACACGCGTAGATCCCGACACCAAGTTGCGAAATACCCAGCTACGCATGTTGTTCTCCCGTTCCTCCTCCGGGGGGATGCCATAAAATTTTCGAAGGATCCACCTCCCGACCCAACCTATCAAAAGCAATATTCCATAAACAGCAAACAATACTAAAATAGATATAGCCGTGATTGCATTGTTTGGATTGTTTGCATCATATAATATATATTTTCGCTCGCCCTCATAATTTTTATCGCCAGGTTTTCCACACGGACAATTCCAATTGTTGGCTGTATAGGTTTCACCAAAATGGGCAAATGTATATTGTTTTGTATATCCAAGAGCACCATTTTTAGTGCAGGAACAAGTCGTAAAACCAGAAAAATCCCCTATTGTCACCCTCATCGACCATGGAGGGGGAATATAAATGATTAACATGAAAAACCAGATTACCGTGGCGATTTGAAACCAATATTTGTCAGCAAAACGCCTCTGAGCTCGTCTAAAATCATCCCACATCGCGATTTTTTCCGTTCAAGATATATGGCGGATTGTACAAGTTTAAACAAAAAAGGAGTTTATGGTGTCCCATAAACTCCCACAAAAACGCGTCACCGCAAAACTAAAGCTGAACGACGATGTCGTCTTCGGTGTTGGGAAGACCGTCGGGGCCATTTGAATAGATTTTGATTTTGTTGCCGGTCTTTTCATAATTGTATGCATTGTCCCAGGGATCGTTGGGCACTTCGGTGATAATGCTGTGATTGTCCGGGGTGTTGACGAGCGCATCGAGGCTTTCGGGAAGCTTTTTGTATTGAATGCGATACATGGTGCAATTTTCTTTAAAATTGCGCAACTGTGTCTCGGCAAGTCCGACGTTGGCTTTGTCCGCCTGACCGATGACATTGTACCCCACAAGACCCATGATGGCGACCATAAGGGTGACGACGATCATGATTTCAATGAGCGTCATGCCTTTGCGCATTTCAGCGCGTTGGGCGGTTGTCCGGGCCACTCGAAGTAATTCGCAAAATGTTGTCATATGTTCTCCATCTTCTCTATCTTCGACAAATCATCGAATCGATTTCCGTGCGCGAAAATTCGCGCACGCTCTTATGCCACAATAAACTCGCCGTGTCGATGAAACCATTCCCACCATGATTTCTTTCTCGCCATCCCGTGCCCAATCCGCAACCTTATTGTTTCCCGCTTTGCGTCGTTCCACGCCTTTGTCTTTGAAGTGTGCCTTGGCGTGAAAAGAGACAGAGGGGGTAGCGGCGTATGCGCACAGGGCCGACAGGCCCGCGCACATAGCCGCTCAGGGGGAGGCTTCCCCCTCCCCGGACATAGAAAAACTTCGAGTGCGTCAACGCGCCTTGGAACCTATGAAGGATAAGGTAAGATTTACGCGCATACTCACCTATATGTGTACATTATTCGCACATCTGTGTAATGTTATGTATTTTATGCAATATCGCACTTGTGAGAATCGTCGTTCGGTGTTAAATGGGCGCCATCATAGGACAGTGAGAAAGTTCGCGCACAAGTGGCCGCATGGGGCGGACGGGCGAGGACAATGAGGGAGGACAGGCAGTATGGGATTTAATCCGTTTGAAATGGCGCAGCAGCAGTTTGATGCAGTGGCCGAAAAATTGGGATTGAGCGAGAGTATTCGTGCGCTTTTGCGCGAACCGATGCGAGAGTTCAGTTTTACGTTGCCCGTCCGAATGGATGACGGTTCGATGAAGGTGTTCCGGGGGTATCGCGTGCAGCACAACGACGGCCGGGGGCCCTGCAAAGGCGGTATCCGGTTTTATCCGGGCGAGACGATCGACACCGTTCGCGCGCTGGCCACGTGGATGACGTGGAAATGTGCGGTGGTGGACATTCCCCTCGGCGGCGGCAAGGGGGGGATTGACTGTGACCCGCGCGTGCTGTCGATGACCGAACAGGAACGCCTCTGCCGGGCATGGGTGCGAGCGCTTTCGGCAAACGTCGGGCCTGTTCAGGACGTGCCTGCGCCGGACATGATGACGAACGGACAGCACATGATTTGGATGCTCGATGAGTACGAAACGATTCATCACGGCAAGTTCCCGGGCTTCATTACGGGCAAGCCCGTCGGCAGCGGCGGATCGCTGGGACGCACCGAGGCCACCGGCTACGGCGTCATTTGCACGTTGCACGAGGCCCTCAAGGCGCTCCACATCGACATCAGTACGACGACAGCTTCCGTTCAGGGATTTGGCAATGTCGCCTATTATGCCTGTGAACGTTATCTCAAACTCGGCGGAAAGATTGTCAGCGTCTCGTGCTGGGACAACACGGACAAAAAATCCTACGTCTACAAACGCGCCACGGGCGTCGATATCGTCGAACTCAAGGCCATTTCCGACAAATTCGGCTCCATCGACAAAAATAAGGCCAAAGAACTCGGATATGAAATTTTGCCCGGCGAATGCTGGCTCGAACAGGACGTGGACATCCTGATTCCGGCGGCGCTCGAAAATCAGATCAATAAGGATACGGTCGGGCGTATCTCCAACTCGGTCAAGGTCATCGCCGAAGGCGCAAACGGCCCCACGACACCGGAGGCCGACGAGGTCATCAAGGCGCGGAACATCTTTGTCATTCCCGATTTTCTGTGCAATGCCGGTGGCGTGACCTGCTCTTACTTCGAGCAGGTTCAGTGCAACATGAATTACTTTTGGGAAAAAGACGAAGTGCTCGAAAAACTCGACCTCAAAATGGCATCGGCATTCCAAAAAGTCCACGAAATGGCCGTTCAAAAGAACGTCTACATGCGAGACGCCGCCTACATGATCGCGATCGACCGCGTGGCTTCGGCCTGCGTGGCGCGCGGCTGGGCCATCCGATGAGGCGATTGTTGTGGGGGGACCAGTCCCCCCGCTCCCTCCGAAACGCGAAAAGGGCACATGGCCATGCCATGTGCCCTTTTCGCATTTCATGAGGGGGGGAGGCTACGATAAAATGTCGAGAAAGTGATCTGCGGCTGCAAGTCCCGACGCGATGGCCTCCACGATGGTGGAACCGCCGGTTTTGCAGTCGCCGGCATAGATGAGGTTGTCTGGAACGGGATCGGCCTTGGCGTCGGCCCGGCTCCCGATGGCGCGGATGATGCGCGAAAAATAGGGGATCTCAATCACGGAGTTGGGCAGGGGAACCCATTGCCCGTCGACGCACTGATTGCGGCGTACGTGGAGCCCAAGAAGCTCGCCGTGGGCAGAAATGGCCTCGGGGCTGGACATGCCGCACAGGCTGATGTCTTCATGGAGAAGCGCGAGAAATTCCGGCCTCGAAATGCGCATGTCACTGATGCGCCGACGGATGAACATCTCCACGTCCGAGGCGCCCATTCGCCGGGCGGTGAGGGCACAGTCGGCGGCGACATTTCCGCCACCAATGACGGCAACAGCCCCGGAGGTGCGGTACTTTTCGGGCTCCTGCAGGTATTCGCGATAGGAAATGCTGAGGGACTCGCCGGGAATGCCTAGGGCGATATCATGGGGTTCGCCGGTGGCGACGATGACGCCGTCATAGACGGAACACAGGGCCACCGGATCCTCCACGGGGCTTTGCAACTTGAGATCGATGAGATCGCGATGCGGGATGAATGCCCAGTCTTTCTGAATGACATCCCGGGGAAGACGTTCCTGCGGAATCATGGTCAGGGCACCCCCCAGAAAGGAGCGTGCCTCATAGAGCGTGACCCGGATGCCATGCCGGGAGAGACGCGAGGCGGCCGCAATACCGGCAGGACCGCCGCCAATGATGGCGATCCGTCGCGAACTGGGGACGGGCGATGCACAGGGATCCGCCTCGCGATAACGATCGAGAATGGTCGCCTGGACGCGAGGAATGTTGATGGCAAAATCGACGTGATGACGCGTGCACGCCTGCATGCAGAATTTGTCGGGACAAATGAGTCCGCAGGTCTGCCCCATGGGATTCGTGCGCGTGATGGCTTTGACGGCATCGCTCCAGCGGCCGGCAAGGGCCGCCTGGATGAATTCCTGGGGGTTGCAGTTGACCGGACAGGCCGTCATGCACGGACTGTTACGGCAATTGAGGCAGCGATGAAGCTCGGCGTCAAGCTGCACGCGAGTCAGATAAAGCGCCGATTTTCGTGGGGACGTGGTCATGGAAAACCTCCCGGGTCGTTTTTGCTTGCGCGTCGCGCGCGTCATTCATAGATTCCAGCGTTTCTGTGCGTCAAATCGAATCATGCGATTGGCGCGCGGTATTATAAGCGGAGCATGATAAAAAGACGATAGAACAAAACATGGCTCAGGATCAGAACAGAGACGGCACTGCAAGCCGGGACAATGCCTCGGGAAATCAACCGCCGCGTCGAACGCATCGCGAAACGGTGTATCACGCACCCAAAAGTCGAAAGAACGAAACCGATCGCCCCGAACATCGACGCGCAAAACCTCCACAAAAGGCGCAAAATAAAGATTCTCGCCCGTCCAGGGACGCCAGACATGGCACGCGAAACCCAAGGCAGCTCGTCGTCGAAACACTTCTGAGAATCGACAGCGGCGGGTATTCCAACATCGTATGGGATTTGGCCATCAAACGCGCAGAGCTCAGCAACCTCGACAAAATGCTCGCCACGCGCATTTTCTATGGCACGCTCTCCAACATGCGCCTCATCGATGCCCTGTGGACGGATATCGAGCCCGAAATGCTGACGCGTGCAGACGCCGTCGTCCGCATGACGTTGCGAAGCGCGATGTACCAGCTCGTGTTCCTCGACCGCGTGCCCGCCTACTCGATCGTCTCGACCAGTGTCGATGTCGTCAAACGCCTCCGGAATCGCGCCGCCAGCGGCTATTGCAATGCACTCCTCCGAAAAGCCGTGGCCCGTCAGGAGGCTGGAACCCTGCATTACACCCCCACCGGAAATGCGCTCGAAGATTTCGCCGTCCAGTACAGCCTCAACGACGATCTGGCCTCCCTGCTGATGCGGGAGTTCGGCGCAGAAGCCCCGGTCGTGGCCGAAAGTATGCTCGCCGTGCCGCGTATGGTCCTGCGCGTCAACCGTTCAAAAAGCACCATGGCGGATCTCCTGGCGATTCCCGACATCCAGATCGACCCCTGCGATCGTCTCCCACAAACCGCATGCGCCGTGCTCGCGCGTCACGAAGCCATCGATGACGCCATCGAACGCGGCATCGTCTGCGTGCAGGACGAAGCGGCACAACTCGCCGTGACCGCCCTGGGCGCACCAGCCTCTTGGGCCCCCGAACAGCCCCAGGTCCACATCTGGGATGCCTGTGCCGGACTGGGCGGAAAAACCATCCATCTCATGGACGAAATCGCCTGCGCCCCGACACACCGAAAATACGCCATTCTCAGCACGGATCTCTATGCCAACAAGCTCGAGCGCCTCAAGGATTACCAGCAAAAACATTTCCCCAATCAGCCCCTGCTTGTCAAGGCGCGCGACTTGACCGTGGGCGGCAGCGTCCCCATGGCGCCGTTCGACGTCATTCTGGTCGACGCCCCGTGCTCCGGTCTGGGCGTCCTGCGCCGACATCCCGAAGTCAAAATGACGCGCACCGCCGAGGCCATCGACGCCCTCGTCAACCTCCAGCGCGACATCCTCGACAACGTCTGCCGACATCTGCGCCCGGGGGGCATCCTCGTCTACGCCGTCTGCACCATCACCGCCGAGGAATGCGAAAATCAGGTCGCCGATTTTCTCGCGCGTCACCCCAACTTCCGCCAGGACGCACTCCCCGGCCCGTGTTTTGGCCAGACTCCGCCCTCCCAGGTCAAATTCATGCCCCATGTCGATGGATGCGACGGTTTCTTTGTCGCCCGTTTCGTGCGCGAGACGTAGCACGGCTCAAGCAAGGGCCTTTCTTTGGGCGGCGCTATCGGGGCAATGGCCCCGATACGCGCCCGCCGCGCGGCTATCTCGGCCTACGGCCTCAATACGCCGCCCGTTCTTTTATGTGCAGTGACCACCTTAGGATACAGCGCATCCCACCACACATTTCCCACGCGTTCCAACGCACCTGAGGCCTGGGCTGAGTTCCTGATCTTCGATTCTCAAGGATGTTTTTCGGAATATGATCAATCTCATCGTGAGTCTTCTTATTGGCGCGGTTTCATGGGTATTGACCGCTCTTTTCTTCTCCTTCTCCGTCTGGGCTGGAGTGTTTCCCTTTTTTGTATTTACAATTGTGGCCTTGATTGTCCTCAATCGACGGACGGCAAAAAAGGTCCAGGCCGTGGTCAGAAAGGCCGAAGAAATGATGGCAAACCTTCCAAAGCTGCCCAGCGAACAGGCCAGGACAATCTTGCTCAACAAAACCATCGATCAGCTCAAGGAAGCCTACAAATATAAAAACTATCAGTTTTTCCTTGCACAGAATATCAACGCACAGATTGGGACAATCTATTACCTTCAAAACAAGCTCAAGGACGCGCGTCCTTATCTCGAACACGCCTTTGTACAACAGGGCGTCGCCGTCGCCATGTATGCCTGTATTCTGTATCGCGAAAATGATGTCACCGGCATGACCGCCGCCTTTGAACGGACGCTCAAAGTCAACAAAAAACAGCCGCTCATCTGGAACCTCTATGCCTGGTGCCTCATGCAGCTCAAAAAACGCGACGAATCCATCGCCGTCCTCAACCGATGTCTTGCCGACAATCCCGGGGATGCCATCACCAAAGAAAACCTCGATCTCGCCAAAAATAGCGCCAAAATCAAAATGCGCGGTTACAACGAACAATGGTATCAGTTCCGCCTCGAAGATCCCCCCATGATGAAAATAAACCAGCAATTCGACAAACGCGCCATGTTCAGAGGACGATAGGTTTTCAGTCCTCGCCCCGGTCAAGGTGTTTCAAGAGTTTTGACGCATCCCAAGCTACCGGCAGGAAGGAAATCCAGCGAGAGGGGGGCGGCGCGTATTTGCCCAATGGGCAAATAGCGACGTTGGGGGGACACTTCCCCCCCCCACACATATTGACAGCATTCATCATCACGCATTGATATTAAAACATCGCACTTCAGGAAAATAGATATGAAATATCCTCGCTGTGGTTTTGCGGCACGCATTATATCTGAAATGACTGGCGAACAGTCGTGTCACGCCCATGACGCCATTGATTTTCTAGATCAAAATGAAACGCTCGACGAAGCGCTCGTCGAATACGTCACCATTGTGATGCAAAACGCGGGATGTCATGATGAAATCTGCGCCCAGACGTTGTGCGCGATGTTTGAATTTTTTTGGAGCGGTCATGCTGGAATTGCGCATCACCAAATGCCGGATATATTTTCGCGATGGATGGCCGCGCATGAGGCACAGGCCGATGTACAAAAAATGATCGCGTGGATTGAACGATCGGATAATCCGTTTATATATGGCGACAATAGAATTATTGTATATGACCGTGACCGCGAGCTGTATTCCACGCCACAACTTCTTCTGATGCAACAAAAACTCGCCGATCAGCTCAAATTCTGGGTGCGTCCGTTTGAGATTCCTCCCGAACAGGTCACGTCTTTTCAACAAAAACTGGAAGGCATCGAAGGACTTCATCCCAATCAGCGCGCGGCCATTGAACACATCTGGACGTCGCGTCTGACCGTGGTGACGGGCGGACCGGGGACGGGCAAAACCTCAAAAGTGGTGACGACGGCACTCCAGATGGCAGAGAGCTTTGGGATCGGAAACGACGATGTGTTTCTCACGGCGCCCACGGGCAAAGCCGCGCAACGCATGGCCGACTGCCTGAATAACGCCTACGAAGCCATGACCCTGCATCGGCTGCTCAACCTCAGACCCAATGCGCGCTCGCCATATAGGCCGGGCAACGCGCTTCCTGCAAAACTCGTCATCGTCGACGAAGTGTCCATGATGGCGCTTCCGTTGGCCGAAACGCTGTTTATGGCACTCAATCCTGACGATACACGCCTCGTGCTTATCGGCGATCCACAGCAGCTTTCACCCGTCGATGTGGGCGAAATCCTGTCCAACTTCATGAAGCCGGATTCTAAAAAAGCGTTCTATCGACAGCTGGCTTCATGTCGTGTGCATCTCACAAAAAATTATCGCGTGCTCAACATCGACAGCGTTCGGAAAGACAATATATATAATGTTCAGCAAAAAGTCGCCGACGGCGCATGGAATGCGCTCGAAACGATATCTTCAAAAGACGCTTCGGCGCTGAGTTTTGAACAGTTTGAATATTGTGCCAATATCGAACAGACTGGCGATATTCTAAAAAAATGGTGCCGTCGCATTTGTGAGGATTACCGGTCTGCGTTTCATGCCGAACTCAGATCGGATGCTCAAAACTATCCCGAGTTGGAATCTTTTAAACAGCGAGATATTGAGCGTATCGAACGTTTGTATAAACATCTGGATGCCGGCTACCGTGTGTTATCTTCGGTCAACGAAGGACGCTGGGGTGCGGATAATCTCAATGCCTTTGTGATTCGCGAACTTGGGTTGGGCACGGGTCGGTTTCCGTGCGGCTCGCTCGTCATGCTGACGCAAAACGATTATCGCATCGGACACTTTAATGGCGAGACGGGCATCGTGGTCAGAATGCGCAGACGGGAGACGGGAAATTGGGCGACCATGGTGGCATTTCCCAAAAGTTCTCGCCAAAACGACGCTTCGGAATCCTCCACCCCGAATCTCTCTTTTGATTTTGAACCGATAGAAATTCTATCCTCCATGATCGTACCCGCCTTTGCCATGACGATACACAAATCTCAAGGATCCGAATATGCGCACGGGCTCATCATCCTGCCGCCACGGGATTCTCTGCTTTTATCGCGCAACCTTTTGTATACGGCGATTTCGCGCACGCGTGAAGGGGCAACCCTCGTTGCCACTCGCGATGTGTTTAAATCCTGTGTGGCGCGAACGCCCATCGAGGAACCTGGGCTTGTATAGAGGTTCATGGATGCCTCATTCATCTTTTCCATAAATACAAAACAAAGGATGACAGTACTGCTGTTCCGCAACTTTTCAGAACAGCGCAAGCTGAGGATTCACAATGGGTTCCGAACCAACTATAAAGCCACATTTTTGTGGGACAGCAGTAGCCGATACCAATGAAACATGCGGAAATGAGAACACTGTCAATTGTACAAAATTGACTGGATGGCTCAATGGTGACTGCAATTTAGGTGTTTGCAAGATAATACAATGTATTGATGGATATTCACTTGTGACGGGTACAGATCCCATTACAGGAAGCAAAACCTACCGTTGTGTCAAATCATAAAAACACACGTTCGGCGTATCGCGACCGCGATAGCCGAACGCGCTGGGCGTATCCGCCAAAAGGCGGATAGCCCGCGCCCAGACAAAAAACTTTCTATATCTATAAATTGCTACAAAAATCACGGCGAATACCGCGCGCCAAATCGTTCAAAACCGGTTTTTATCTATTGGGCGGTGCCCCCCACTGACGCGCGTACATCACACATGCTTAAACGATATAGGCGCACGCGCGTTTCCACTGGATGCGGCCGCCTCCCATGTCATAGGTGGACGCCAGACATCCCAGCGGTTCGTATCGCAAGACGGGATATGGCGACACAATGTCGTTGGGGGAGACGTCGACTTCGCCGGTTTCGCAAATCGTACGCATGCGGTCTTCGTCGAGCGTGATCATGTTTCGGGTGATATCGGACGAAAAACGCTGAATCATGGAGTGACTGAGGCGCCATATTCCGCCCCGTCGTTTGGCCAGACAAATGCCGGCGCGTTGGAATCCGTCGACGATTGACGTCCAGTGACCGTCGAGGCAGTAGACTGCACGCGGGGTGAGCAAAAATCTGAATTGGGCAAAGCGATCGGGGGTAATGCCGTAGTAGCGTTCGATATTGTCGAGAATGGCTGCAATCTCGGGATCCTGGGCGGTGCGTGTGTCGACGCGAGGGGCGTTGGGATCTTGTTGGGCCAGGCGATCGGGCATTTCGTCGGTTTTTTCGAGCACCGCCACATAGAATCCCTGGGTGTCGTTTTCCCATGGGGTGACGCGGCGCGTTTTGGCGAGGCTTTCGTCAAAGGCGCGATCGCCGTACTGGGTCAGGCCTGGACGGAAGCGGATGCCCGCAATATCGGGAATGTCGAGGATTCTGAACGGATAGCGCGAGATGAGCGACTGTACGACGGCCTCATTTTCGTTGGGATCGAGGGAGCACGTCGAATAAACGATGCGTCCTCCGACGCGCAACAAACGGCAACCGGTCAAAAAAATGCGGTACTGGAGCTGATTTTGGGCCGAGGGATTTTTGCACGCGGCCCAACGCGACCGGTTTTCGTCAAGGGTGTCGTTGTGTCCGAGGCCGGAACACGGGACGTCGGCGAGTACGCGATCGAACATCGCGGGGAGGAAATGGGTCAGGCGTTCGGCGGCCATGTTGTAGAGGACGGCGTGGGAGACGAGCATGGCGTCAAGGCGCGCCGCAAGCGGCGTCATGCGTTTGCCGGCGAGGTCGTTGGCATAGAGACACCCTTCGTTGCGCATGGCCGTGGCAATTTGTGTCGTTTTGGACCCTGGAGCCGCGCACAAGTCCATGATCGTGTCTCCGGGACGGGCATCGAGAAACCGGACGGGAAGCTGGGAGCTGAGGCTTTGCTTGACGAACCATCCGGCAAAATGGTGCAGACATCGCGTTGGTTCGTAAGGCATGGAACGCAGTCTGAGCGCATCATCGAGTCCGGCGACAGGTTCGACATCAAACCCTTTTTTTTCGAGCACGCGCACGACGTCTTCTCGTGAGGCGCGCAACGTGTTGACGCGCACAAAGTCCCCCACTGGCGCGTGGTGGAGAAAATCGTCGAGTTCTGTCCCGAAGATCGCGTTGAGGTGTTCTTCAAATGAAGGTTTTGCTGGGCGTTCACATGCCGGAATATTGAGTTCAGACAACGTCATTCTCCATCATCATGAGGTAAAGGGCAAAGACAAAGAAAAGCGCCGACGTATGGCCCGCAGAAGGGCCATAGACGGCGCTGAGGCGCGTATCGCGGCCAATCTGGCCGCGATAGCGACGAAACGGGCGGCACACGGGCCACAGGCCCGAAGCCGACCACCCCAAAAATCAAATTTCATCCGAACGGCGACGATTCTGTGCCGATCGCGAATCTGAATACCGCGAGTCGTATTGCGCGGCGCCCTGAGAACGGGCGAGTTCCCGCGAAAAGCGGTCGAGTTCGGCGCGATTTTCGTCGTCCTCGATGTCCGACTGTTCGTCGTTGTCGGTCGAGAAGACGGCACGTCCAAGTTCCTGCTGATCCAGCTTGCGAGAATCGCGTTCCACCTCTGCCGCGGCCAATTTGCGATCGTACTCGGAGAACAGAACGATCGTCGAAT
Organism: uncultured Myxococcales bacterium; assembly: GCA_945875805.1. Taxonomy (GTDB): domain Bacteria; phylum Myxococcota_A; class Bradymonadia; order UBA4248; family UBA4248; genus UBA4248. Next base: position 17,617 of record CAMCLY010000012.1, read on the forward strand.
CATCCATCGAAACCTCGCCGTCAAACGCCTCACAAACCTGGGACAAGGCCGTGTGAATCTCCCCATTGGTTGCTTTTTCGAGTCCGTTTCTTGCGAGTCTCAGGTTGACGCGATCGATGATTTTGACGGTGTCGATCTGGGTGGGTTTGGTATGGGCGGAGAGGGCAAGGGCGAGTTCGCCGACGACGGCTTTGTAGACAGAGGCAGCGCGACGACGGCGGTTTTCCTTGATGTTTGAGGGCAGACGACACAACGGGACACCAAAGATGAGCGCACTGAAAACCAACGGGAAGATTCCGAGCCAAATCGACACGCCACCGCCCAAGTTCTCACTCAGCGTATAGGTGTAGTACAGGCCATCATTACCAACGCTTTGCATGGGATAGTTGAGAGCATAAGTGCATACCCCGGCCATCAAAAGGTTGAAGATGTTCAGGGCGATGACAAACCCGTCGCCTCCGTCAACGTTCCCCGACAACGGTCGCGGATGTTCGAGCGCTTCCCAGGCCCCCGTGGGCATTTTCGAAGCACCGTGGCGCGATTTCATCATGTCCGGGAAAACATACACCAGCGTGCCATCGTTCGTAATTTCAACTTCGCCTTCAAATTCGGCCGTATACTGCGCCAACTCGCTTTCGCATACTTCGCGCGATTGACCGGAGATGAGCATCCAGTCTTCGGCCGTGATGACGCCGCGTTTGGCGCGAATGAGCTGGGCACAACGCGTTTTGACGTCGAGCGGGTCGAGTTTTTCCTCTTCCGGCCCAAACACGAAATCGTACACGCTTGTGTAAAGCGGCTTGCGCCTTGTCCTGCCGAAGGACGACTGGTCGCCGCCGCCCCAGAAAAACCAGATCATCATGTTCAAGCTGAATCCGTCGTCGCTTCTGCTGTTGTTGTTGTTTCGCGTCGCGGTGAGGATAGCCGTCAGGATGACCAGATATATGACGAAGTAAATGACGAGTACGGCAAAGATGATACCCTTGGCTATGAGCTTGAGAATGCGCAGTACAAAGGCTCTGTTGCGCTGCCACCACGAACGGTAATCTCGCCGGATCATGCGTCTGTCGAACGCATAATCGAGTTCGCCAGACTCGCTGACGCGCATGGTGCCTTCGTGCGTGACCATGAGGGCGTTGAGGAAGGACTTGGATTCCTCAAATCCAAGTCCCGTTTCGGACATGATATCGCCTACGGTGACCGAACCGCCGCGTCGAATGACGGCCTGACGAACGCGCTCCAATTGCGCGACATATTCACTGCTTTTTGTTGTTGAATCCAATGCCAGCCTTCCTGTTTGAAAAGAGAGTTTTTGTCGGTGGGCGCGGGCTATCCGCCGGAGGCGGATACGCCCTGCGCGCGGCGCTATTGGGCATAAGTTCCACGTATCTCAGAGACATTCCAAGAATTTGTCTCTCGCGTCAATATGCCCAATACGCGCCGCCTTTATTTTATGGATATATGAGGCAGGAATCACGCTTTTGTCTATCGGGAATTTTCATGAGGTGATGAGGCCTGGGTGTATCGCGTTTGGCCCTGTTTTTTTGTGGGTTTGGGTGGGGCTTTTTGTTTTTGCCAAACGCCTGACTCCTGCCCATGGGGCCTGGGTACGGGAGATCGCCTCGATCAGGCAAACTGAAATTTTTGCGATCCGAAACAAAAAAAATCTTGATTCCAATTCACGACACGCGTATAGAGCGCCCGTCGTTGCCAAGGCGACAGTGGTTTTGCGAAAGTGGCGAAATTGGTAGACGCGCAGGATTCAGGTTCCTGTTCCCATTACGGGTGTAAGGGTTCGAGTCCCTTCTTTCGCATCGTCAACCCGGAAGTTCCCTTCCGGGTTCTTTTTTATCCGAAATTGGCCATGCCAAAATTTCGGGAGGCTGCAACATCGGTTGTAGCGGTAGGCGTGTTTCCTTTCGCGGGAACCCCTTGAGGATTGTTTTCTCACGCCTGCGCACCCCATCCGTAAGGTACCTCGAGGGACGACGGACAAAAGCGAGTTTCGCTTTGCGCGTGCGGGCGAAATTTGTGGAGTACGTTGTGATGTTAAGTATCGAAGGCATTGAACGTCTGGTCGAGCCGGTGCTTGCGCAGCTCGGGCTGGTTCTGCATACGGCGGAGCTGACCCGGGAAACCCGAGGCTCTCACGGGCTTGTGTTGCGCCTCGTCGTCGACCGCGCCCAGAAAACCTCCCCTTCTGACGGCGTCACGGTGGACGAACTCGCCAAGGCCAGTGAAGACATTGGTGCTCTGCTCGATCTCGAGGATCCCATTGACGACAAATACCGACTGACGCTCGAAAGTCCTGGCGTCGAGCGAGATCTGACGACATGGCGGCATTTCCGGTTTGCGGTTGGGGAACGCGTCCGGATCGTCACCCGTGGGGAAAATGCGGCTGTCCATGAAGGCGAACTCTGCGCCGCTCTTGAGGATCCTGCCCGTCTGGAGGTTCTCGAGGGGGAGACGAGATGTGTAATTCCGCTTGAAACGATCAAATCTGCAAGGACTGTTTTTTTGTGGGAAGATTACAGCGGAAAAAAGCGCAAGTTCTGACCGTGCGAAACGCCGGTGTTTGCCTCCGCATGGGGATTTGAGTTCCGGAAGGGCCCGACCTTGCCACCCCCGCCCCTTGAGGGGAGGGGGCCGGGGGGAGGGGGCGGAGGGGGGCGCGGCGTATTGAGGCCGCAGGGCGAAATAGCCGCGATGGGGGGACACTTCCCCCCAAAAAAAACATTCAATGATTCCTGACGCGGCCTTGATATTCCATCCGAAACGGCAGAATTCCTTTCGTTTGACATTCATCGCGGCTCCGACATCTGGAGGTCGCAAACATATTTACAGGAGAGTTACTCGTGGATCTGAAACTCAGCGAAGTCATTAGGCAGGTTGGCAACGAAAAAGGCGTGGATCAGGCCGTATTGATCGAAACCCTGGAAGTCGCGCTGGCCACGGCCGCAAAACGCATTTTTGGTCAGCAGCGTGAGATCGAGGCCTATTACAACGCGGAACTCGATGAGGTTGAACTTTTCCAGATTCTTCAGGTCAGCGAGGATATTGAGAATCCGTATCGTGACATCACGCTGGAGGATGCGGAGGAGCATGGATTTAATGTCCAGCTTGGCGACGAGCTTCTGGTTCAGATTTTTTACCGTCCCGAGGATGCGTATCGCGCCAAGGAGCAGGATAAAAACTACGGGGCGCTTCTCAACCTTGAGAGTGCGCGGATGAGTTTTGGGCGCATTGCAGCGCAGACGGCCAAGCAGGTGATTTTGCAGCGCATGCGCGAGGCCGAGCAGGACATTGTGTACAATCAGTACAAGGATCGAAAGGGCGAGCTCATCACGGGTGTGGTTCGACGTTTTGAGAAGGGGGCCATTATCGTCGATCTTGACCGGACGGATGCCATCCTTCCAGCGCGGGAGCAGACGCCGCGCGAGACGTATCGTGCCGGCGATCGCATTGAGGCGTATGTGAAGAACGTCCAGCGAAGCAGCCGCGATCCGCAAATCATCCTCAGCCGGACGGATCCTGCGCTTGTCGTGAAACTTTTTGAGCAGGTTGTGCCTGAGATTGACGAAGGGATTGTCCAGATTCTTCGCGTGGCGCGTCAGCCTGGGATGCGAACGAAGGTGGCGGTGTACTCCAGCCAGTCGGACGTGGATCCCGTCGGGGCGTGCGTGGGGATGCGCGGTCAGCGCGTTCAGTCTGTCGTCCAGGAGCTTCGCGGCGAGAAGATCGACATTGTGCCGTTCCACGACGAGCCGGCGCGTTTTGTGTGCAGCGCGATCAGTCCCGCCGAGGTGGCGAAAGTCCTCATCGACGAAGCGTCCTCGTCGATGGAGCTGATCGTCCCCGACGATCAGCTTTCCCTGGCCATCGGCCGTGGCGGGCAGAACGTCCGGCTTGCGGCCCAGCTCACCGGCTGGAATCTCGACATCATCAGCGAGTCGAGGCTCAACGAGCTCATGCTTGAGGCGCGTCGGGCGTTGGTGTCACACGGGATTGAAAATGAGTCCCTGATCGACACGCTCTTTACCCTTGGGTACAACCGTCTCGAACACATTGCGCGGGTCGATCCCCTTGAACTGGCGCAGATTCCTGGATTTGGCATGGACAACGCCGAGCATATCGTCCAGGTGGCGGCAGATATTCTCAAGGAATCCCAGAAATCGAGGAGCAGCCGCGAAGTCGAGGCGCAGTGCGTGAGCGACATCGGCACCTATCTTGGGCTCACCGATCATCAGGCCAAGCAGTTCTATGAAGCCGGATATCACAACCTTGGGTTGCTCTTTATGGAAAGCGATCCCGTCCGTCTGGACGCCAAAACGGGCATTGGCAAGAACCGTGCGCCCGTGATTCTCGAAGATCTCAAGACCATTGCCGTCAATCACGAGGTTTATACCGACGACGAACTGGCGAGAGCCCGTGAAATCTTCGACCGTAGTCTGCGCGAGATTCCGAATGCGACCCTTCAGCAGGCGTACAATTGCGTCGTCGAGGAACTCGGCGAGCGCCCCTTCCCCAATGACGAGGAGGAGGAACTCGCCCCAGATGGTGCCGAAAACGGCGACGGTTCTCCCGAGGGGCAGACCCCTGAATCGCAAACCGAGGCAGGGAAGGACAAAGAATACCCCCCCCTTTCGTAACTCACGACAGTTCTTGTGGCATAGAACATAGAATGCGTTCTGTGCTGAAATGCCCGCGCACGGCCCGTGCGTCCTGCGCGGTTTTCCCTGACCATCCTGGATATGACTCAGCCTTTGGACAAATCCCCTCAATCATCCACGCCGGAACATGCTTCCGACGCAAATTCCACGTCACGCAGCCCAAAACGTCGATGTATCTGTTGTCGCGGAAACGGCGGGAAATATGCGCTTTTGCGCTTTGTCGTTGCCGAACATGCGATTTACTTTGATCTCAGGCAAAAGCTCCCGGGACGCGGTTTCTATGTCTGTGCGCAGAAACACTGTCTTGAAAAAGCCTTTGCGTCCGCCTTCAGGCGGGTCACGAAATGCGGCCCCCAGAATCTCGGCGATTCATGCGAGGCGTTTGTCTCGGACATTCTTCTTCCCGGGCTCAGGAAAAGGGCTTCCGAACTTCTGCGGGCGGGGATGCAGAGCAGGCAGCTCCTGCTCGGTGTCGAAGGCGTCGAACTTGCGGCAAAAAATGACACCCTGGGATGTTATGTCCTTGCCACCGATGCGTCTGCGGCGACCGCCCAGAAATACAGGGCAAACGCGACCCGAAAGGGACTGCCGTGCATCGAACTCTTTGATCGCACATATTATGGACGGCTGTTCGGAAAGTCGGACAAAGTCGTCCTGGGGTGGATTCCGGGCACCTTGTGCGAGGAATTTTACGCTATCGCGGCCGCCATCGGGCGGCTCGATCCCACCATGAATACATGTTTGACTGCCTCCGATAAGGGGTAAACATCACGAAGTAAAGCGAACGCGGCGAGACGCCAATAAACGCGTCGCGGCCGTTCCCGTTGCGTTCGCATTGTTTTAGCGAAATCTCCAAACCCCATCGGGGCAGGCAGGGAGATCATTTTTGACGCATGAAGGGCTCAGAGAGAGCATGGCGAAATCGACGAAGGTCACAGAATTGGCTGCATCCCTCAACATGGACGGCCAGAAGTTGTTCGAAAAAATCAACGCGCTGGGTCTTGGATTTTCTGTAAAATCCAAATCCAGCGGTCTGAATGAGGAACAAATCCAGAAAATCAAACAAGCTTTGGCGGCAGAACGTCAGCCCAAAAACACCTCCGCCATCGACGAAAAATCTCAATCCACGGCCACCAAAGGCACCGTCCGCGTCCGACGCCGAAAAGTCGAGGACACGTCGGAGCCTCGGGAAAATACGGCGGACACGGTCCGCGTGCGCCCCGCCCATAAGGACGACGTGCCCAAGGAACAGAATGCGCCCGTCGCGGCCAAGGATGCCCCGGTTCAAGCCGAAGTCCAGGTCGCCCCTGTCCCCGATGCCCAGCCCAAAGAGGATTCCGGGCAAAGCACGCCGCCGGCGGTCCAGGCTCAATCCCCCGTGGCCGACGAAAAAGATCAGACCAGTCCCCAGGGAGAGATCCATCCCGAAGCCCCCGACTCGTCCGCTCACAAGCCGGAAGTCGAACAGACGGCAAAACCTGAAAAAACGGAAAACGACGACAAAGTCGCAAAAACAGAAAAGACGGTAAAGCCCGAGTCCAAGCCAAAGTCTGACAAAAAAGACAAAAAGGACAAAGACGGCAAAAAGAAGAACGACAAAAAGGACGATATCATCGAACTCGTGCCCAAATTCGAGAAAACCGTCACCCTTTCTCTCGGGTCTTCGTTTACCGATCAGTTGCCTGCGGAGTTCATTTCGGACGCCGATGAAGTCGTCAAAGAAGAAAAAGAAGAGAAAAATAAACACGCCAAAGCCGGCAAGTCCAAACGCAAACTTCTCGACTCCATCGACGAAGTCACCGAAGAGCTAGAACTCGCCAACGAGACCGAGATCGAGGAAAAGACGGCGACCCCGGAAACCAAACGCACGCCTTCCAACATCACCGGCGCCATCGACCCTGCCCTCATTCGGGCGATGCTCATCAAGGACAACAAGAAATTCGGCAATTCCGCCGACAAGGGCGCCAAAAAATCCGGCACGCGCACCGTCGTCAATTCAAGCCAGTTCTATGGCAATGGCAACCAGGGCAACGGAAAAAATGCCGCAAAAAATAACGCCGGCGTCAAGAAAACCACGAAGCCGCAGCACGGAAAACTGTCTGCCGTCGAGCGCGCCGCCGCCCATCCCCAGGCATCCGAACACAAACGCGTCATCAAAATTGCCGAAAACATCACCGTCGGGGCACTCGCCAATGCCATGGGCGTCAAATCCAACGAGGTCATCCGTTACCTGATGAAAGAACTCGGCATGATGTGTACGGTCAACCAGTCCGTCGACGTGGCCACGGCCGAACTCGTCGCCGCCGAATACAATTTCACCGTCCAGGACATGAGCTTCAACGAGGAAGCCTTCATGTCGTCCACCGTCGACAGCCCCGAGACCCTCGAATTGCGCGCGCCCATCGTCACCGTCATGGGACACGTCGACCACGGCAAGACCTCGCTCCTCGATGCCATCCGAAACTCGCGCGTCACCGCCACCGAGGCCGGCGGCATCACCCAGCACATCGGCGCATCCACCATCGACACCCCAAATGGAAAGGTCGTCTTCCTCGACACCCCGGGCCATGAGGCATTCACCGCCCTGCGCGCCCGCGGCGCAAAAGTCACCGACCTCGTCGTCCTCGTCGTCGCCGCCGACGACGGCATCATGCCCCAGACCGTGGAGGCCATCAATCACGCAAAGGCCGCCGGCGTCCCCATCATCGTCGCCATCAACAAAATCGACAAACCCGGCGCCAACCCCGAACGCGTCAAACAGGCACTCACCGAGTACGAACTCATCCCCGAAGACTGGGGCGGCACCACCCTCGTCAAGGAAGTCTCCGCCAAAACCGGCGAGGGCGTCCCCGAACTCCTCGAACTCATCCAGCTGCAGTCCGAAGTCCTCGAACTCAAGGCCAACCCGGACAAGCCCGCCCACGGCTTCATCCTCGAAGCCTACAAAGACAACCGACGCGGCACCGTCGCCTCCATCCTCGTCCAGGAAGGCACCCTCCGCATCAACGACATCCTCGTCTCCGGCGCTTGCTACGGCAAAGTCAAAAGCATGATCAACGACCGGGGGCGCTCCATCCGCGTCGCCGAACCCTCCACCCCTGTCGAAATCACAGGGCTCTCAGAGGTCCCCGATGCCGGCGAGCCGTTCTTCGTCGCAAAAGACGAAAAAATCGCAAAAGAATTCACCTCGCAAATCAAAGAACGAAAGCGAAACGCCGAACTCTCCAAACGCAAATTCGACCCGTGGGCACAGTTCAGCGACAACAAAAATCTCAACGTCATCATCAAGGCCGACGTCCAGGGATCCCTCGAAGCCCTCACCAAATCCCTCAATGCTCTTTCCACCGACGACGTCAAACTCACCATCGTCCACTCCGCCGTCGGCGGGGCCACTGAAAATGACGTCTCCCTCGCCGTCGCCTCCAACGCCATCATCGTCGGCTTCAACACACGCCCCGATGCCCGCGCTGCCGAAATCGCCAAACACAAGGGCGTCATCATCGAATCGTTCTCCATCATCTACGACATCATCGATTACGTCAAAAACGCCATGAGCGGTCTCCTCGACCCCATCCTCGGCGAAAATGTCCTCGGCCACACCGAAATCCGAAACACCTTCAACGTTCCCAAAGTCGGCACCATCGCCGGCGGATACGTCACCGACGGCGTCATCAAGCGCGGCGCCAAATGCCGACTCCTGCGAAGCGGAAAAGTCATCTACGATTCCAAAATCGCCTCCCTCAAACGCTTCAAAGACGATGCCAAAGAAGTCCGGAGCGGGTTTGAATGCGGGTTCTCCATCGAGAACTATAACGACGTCAAAGTCGGAGACATCGTCGAAGTGTACGAAATCACCGAGACAAAACAGTCCCTCTGATGCCCACCTCTCCCATTGGGCGCGGGCTATCCGCCTCACGGCGGATACGCCCTGCGCGCGGCGCTATCTCCCTTTCGGTCGATACGCGCCGCTTTTTTATTTTTACACCGCCCAAACATCAGCTTCATCTCAGGACAACTTGGTCCCCCGAATCCATGATTCTTTGGTTTTGCGTTCATGGAGGTTTTGGCGTATTTAACTCGCACGTTCACAATCCCCCGCCCCCACGAGGTTCCTTCCGGAAAACCTGTGCGTTTTAAAGAATATACGGCGTTTTGTATTCTTTAAAATTCCGCATTCTCCCCTTTTACCCTAAAGAAAAACTATTGATGAAAAAACTACCGCTGTGCATTGCCTGTTCGCTGTCTTTGGGAATCACTGCCTGTGTCAATGATACCGTTTCATTTGAATTCACAGGAGAACCCATACCTCCTGCACTCGACACCCCGGACACGCCAGATAATCCGGACACCCCGGACAACCCGGACAACCCGGACCCCCCGGACACGCCAGATAATCCGGACACCCCGGACAACCCGGACAACCCGGACAACCCGGACAACCCGGACAACCCGGACAATCCGGACAATCCGGACAATCCGGACAACCCGGACAATCCGGACAACCCGGACAATCCGGACAACCCGGACAACCCGGACAATCCGGACAACCCGGACAACCCGGACAACCCGGACAATCCGGACAACCCGGACAATCCGGACAATCCGGACAACCCGGACAACCCGGACAACCCGGTGGATCCTGACGATCCAGACGATCCTCTTGTGCCTACCGATCCGGACGATCCGGATGATCCGGTCATTCCCGAAATTCCAGAAGACATTCCCCCGGTCTATGAGCCCGGCGAAACGCTCACCGGCCTGACGGCATACCGCGTCGCCCGGAAGGTCAATTTCTGGGGTAAAAAAGAGATCACCCCAGGATTTGAAGCGTTCGATGTCGAAAATGCCGATCTGGGCGTCCTCTACAAAACGCGCATTGCCTTTGTCGCCGAACCCGAAATTCGCAAAACGCTCATGTTTATGACTGCCGGACAAAAATTCGGCATGATAGAGCATTCCAATGGCGTCACGGGACAGCAGGGAGACTGGGACGCAGACTGCAACGACGAAATCTGCGAAAACATCACCCTTGAGGGACAATCCTTCGCCATGAAACTGCGTTCGCTCAACTGGTTTGATGCCGAAACCACGTGGATGGCGGTTGGACTCGACAACAATTTCGACTACACGGCCACAAAAAATAAACGCACACGCCTTGTGGCTGGGTTTACCCAGTGGATCACCTCGCAAATTACGGACGACACCGAAACCATCGTGCTGGCCGGAAGTTCGCGCGGTGGTTGCCTGTCCTTGCGCATCGCGCAGGAAATTCGCGCCATTCCTGAGTACGACCACATCACCCTCTTCGTCTCCTCATACGACGGCGTCTGCCACAAAGGGGACGAACTCGGCGTCGATTCCCCCAAGATCGAAAATCCCCTGCGTTCAAAATACGCCGGTTACGCCACCGATATCGAAGCTCAATACGCCACCCACGAGAACCTGTACATCTTCCATCTTTCCGGCGGTCAGGAAGTCGTGCCCTTACTCGACATTCGCACGTTTTCTGCCTACGAAGGCGATACCCCGCCCAAAGTCGGCTCCCACCTCGACTTCGGATGGTACCGACAAAAATGGGTGCCATACGCCCACATGGATGTCGGCACCGCCTACCACGCCAAAGAAAACATCCGCGAACAGGCCATTTCCGATACCATCGATTCACAACTCTACTGGATGCAGAAAAAACTATTTGGCGATGAATAGTGTGTTTCCCGACCAGTGAAACCCGCCCCATTTTGCGATGGCATGGACCTGCGCGCCCACCGCACGCAGGCTCATGCCGTCGCTTCCCGGCTCCCGGATACCTCTATTCGATATGACGTCTTTTCTGATACATGCTTTATTTTTAACAAAAATATATTTACACATCCTACAATTTCACCCCATCTCACGCTTGGACTTTTTACATCCAAATCATACAAACCAGAATCTCATTAGAATACAAACCATTTTTACATTCTTCACACATCGATTTAAATACACATTTTCCTTTTTTCTCCCCATCCATAACAAATAGAAACTTCCATCATCCGTTCTTTTGTTCTATCGACACATCATATACATTTCAGCACACCACTTCTATTGAATCTCCCACTTTTCACAAGACAACATCCCATTTTCCCCACACCTACCATCCTCTATCATATACCACTACACACCACCACACAGACCCACACAAACACATATCTTTCATTCCTCATGGGACATCTCCGTTTCAATTGCATTTCTCGACGCTTTACACTACGATATTTCGCGTCATTTTTACCCCATGGTGGGGGATCTTTCATGTATTCCAAGCGGGATCTGGTGACATCGTTTGCAGTTCAAGTACCCCTATAAAATTGACATTCTGGCGAAAAATTCAAATGACGGGGACAATCATACAGGAGGAGGCTATGAGGTTTTTCTGGAAATTGATGAGCGTGACATTGGCCGGCACACTGCTCGCGTCATGCGCATCCGAAACAAGCGACTTCATTCCTGAACCGGGAAACCAGGGCGGCGACGAAGGCGGAAACCAGGGCGGCGACGAAGGCGGAAACCAGGGCGGCGACGAAGGCGGAAACCAGTCCGTGGGCACCATCGAGGATTGCAAAATCAGTTACGTCAAGGATTCGCTCACGGCCGGTGAATCTTTTGAGTCCTATTCCACCGTCAAAGTCTCGGGCGTGACCGGCACCGGCGGCACCCACACCGGACTCAAAGGGCAATTCGGATATGTCATCGCCGACCCCAGCAAAAAGCTCGACGACGTCGTCTGGAGCGATGCCCAGTTCAACGACAAATATGGCGGCGAAAATGCCGACCAGTACGACGAATACATGTCAACCAATGTCCCCTCCAGCACCGGCATGTACGCCGTCTTCTACCGGTACAGCCCGGACGGCGGGAAGTCATGGACTTACTGCGACGGACAGGGCGTCATCACGTCCTATGATCTCGACTACTCGAGACTCAAAATCGTCAACGTCAAGAGCGGTTCAAGTCAGGGCGGACAGGAAGAGACCGGCGACACCCCCAACATCGAGTGGTGCAAGGTCACCTGGCCCACCATCGATTATAAAGAAGAAAACAATTCGTTTGAAAATGGCACCCCGATCGGGGTCTACTCTCAGGTCTATGCACCGGGCGTCACCGGTGCCAACGGTACCCATACCGGCATCAGAGGCGAATTCGGATACGTTCCCTCCGAAGCAGGGAAAGGATACGCCGATATCACATGGGTCGATGCCGTATATAACGACAAATTCGACCAAAACAGCGCCCCCAATAACGACGAATACATGATCGCCAACGATCTGAAGCTCAACCCCGGATACTATGTCGTCTTTTATCGTTACACCACCGACAGCGGCCAGGTCGTCGTATGCGACGGAGAAGGCATGCTCACCGACCCCAGTCAGTTCGCTCTCGAACGCATCGTCTCCATTGAGGTCAAGTAATTTTGTGTGGGGGGACCAGTCCCCCCACGCCCCCCGAAATGCGAAAACGCCCACGCGGCCATGCCGCGCGGGCGTTTTCGCATTTCATGAAGGGAAACGGCTTGGCGTGTCGCGTTGGGGCTGCCCTTTTTGTGGTCAGACTTTCTGTAATCCCCATCCTCCATTTGATTCATATATCTTTATAAAAAAGATAACGACGACCACGCCCTGCATTCACACATGTATTATATCATAAAATTAACCGTATTCACGACAATGGGACAGATTTGACCATCCCCAGAAGAATTTCTGGATGGAATTATCGTGTGCAAGTATCTACACAAGTATCTACACAACTATATCCACAAGCACCATAAGAAACAGCGTCGTTTCCAAAAAGATCTCCACAACCATTTTCACACTCTACAGGACATGCTTTTTCACACTGGCTTTTGCATAACTTTGTCCTATCTGTGTTGCTATCTGTGTTGCTATCTGTGTTGCTATCTGTGTTGCATCCACACGCGGCAATAAACAACACCACACACGCACAAACATCACGCCTCCCGGTTCGATGAAAATTCTCCAACTATACGATTGTCGTGTTTTGTAAAACGAATACGGCGTCAGCATGATTTTCCCCCTATGACTGAAAAAGTGTATTTTTGATCTACGGCTTCTTTTTTTGTCATAAATCATGCGCATGATATAAAAAGAAAAAGCAACCCTTCATTTGGACTTTTTGAGAATTTTTGTGTGTGGGTACCGCGGTTGCGGTGGGAGATTGGTGTGTGTGAATCGGTGTAGTGATTATCGAAGGAGGCCGCCCACGTATGCGCGCAGGGGGCCCGGAGGGGCACCGAGCACATAGCGGGCGGCGGGGCGGCGTATGCGCGAAAGGCCGGAGGCCGGGCGCATAGCCGACCGGATGCGGCGTGGGGCGCGCAAGCGACACAGCCGCACCCCCAAGCGCAAAGTCTCCAAAAACAGGGCACACTGGTAAAAACAGGGCACACTGGTAAAAACAGGGCACACTGGTACAGGAGGAGGTCAAAACATCGCATTTTGGGCTGTATTTTGAACGTTCATTTAAGGTAGACACCGTGCGGCCTTCGATTTTGTCTCACGGGGAATGGTCTGACATGGCTGAACTTTTACCGTCCTTTGTAAAAAAAGTAGGCGAAACCGTCCAGACGACGGCACGCATCACGCGGATTCGTTTTGTGAATCCCGAGAACTCGTTTGCTATCATGGATGCGGTGACGCGCAGGCGCGTGGATTTCACCATGGTCGGGGCGCTGGCGGCGTTCAAGGTCGACGAGGAGGTGCGCGTCCGGGGGACGTGGGTGGAGTCGAAGTATGGGATTCAGCTGCGCGTCGAAACGTGCGAGGCGGTCATGCCGACGACGAGCGTGGGTCTGGCGCGCTTTCTGTCGGCGCAGCTCACGGGGGTCGGGATCAAGACGGCGGAACGCATCATTGCGCAGTTCGGCGAGGAGACGGTCAATGTGCTGGACCACACGCCGGAGCGGCTGAGCGAGGTGAAGGGGATTTCGCCTGCAAAGATTGCGTCGATTCGCGAGGAATGGGCGGAGAAGCAGGGAACGCGGCAGGTTTTTGTATATTTGCAGGGGCACGGGCTTTCGTATGATTTGTCGGCCCGGCTCATCGGGATTTACGGCACCAAGATCATCCCTATCCTCAACCAGCACCCCTACCTGCTCGCCAAAGAGGTCGACGGGATAGGGTTCAAGCGCGCCGATCAGATTGCGTTGCAGATGGGGGTGGCCATGGACGATCCGATGCGGATTGAAGCGGGGATCGACTATGCCCTTTATGATGCCGAAAACAGCGAGGGGCATTGTTATCTTCCGCGTCCCAAGCTCATCGAACATGCGGCGAAGCTGCTTCAGATTCCCGTCGAAACGATTGCCCAGCGGATGGACGATCTCATTCAGAAACGGAGCATCCGGCTTGACGTGGACGAAAACGGCGAGACGCTGGTTTACCGGGCGTTCATGTGGAATCTGGAGAACTCGGTGGCCCGTGAAATTGCGCGAATGGTGCGTGCATCGGTACAGCAAGGCCCGACGGAATCCGACCGTTCGCATATCCGGCGGATCGAAACACAGCTTGGGATTGAGCTTGCGCCGCAACAACGGCTTGCGGTTCTGACGGGGCTTTGCCAGAAATTCATGGTCATCACGGGCGGACCTGGAACGGGCAAAACGACGCTTGTGAAAGTCTTCACGGCGGCTGCGCGTGAACTCGATATCCCCGTGTATCTGGCGGCGCCGACCGGCCGTGCGGCCAAACGGCTTTCGGAAACGACTGCGCTTGAGGCCAAGACGATCCACCGTCTTCTCGAATATGCCTATCAGGGGGATGCGCACGGCAAGTTTCAGCGCAACCGCGACAATCCTCTTTCTCCGGGCATCTACATCATCGACGAGGCGTCCATGATCGACCTCTCGCTCATGCGCTCTCTTCTCGTGGCGCTTCCCGACGAGGCGAGGGTCATTTTTGTCGGAGACATCGATCAGCTTCCGAGTGTGGGGACGGGGACGGTGCTCAAGGATCTGATTCAGTCGAGCCGGCTTCCCGTCATACGTCTCGAAACGGTCTTCAGGCAGGCCGAACTGAGCCTCATCGTGCAGAACGCCCACCGCATCAACCGTGGGGAATACCCCGTGGTGCCGACGCGCGAGGAGATGGCCAATCCGAAGTGCGAGTTTTACCTTTTCAATGCGAGCACGCCCGAACATGCCGAAAAGCTGGTGGAACAACTCGTCGTCGACAAACTTCCGAAGCGGTACGGGATGAATCCGATGAGCGACATTCAGGTGCTCTGTCCAATGCGGCAAAACTCCGGTGGGGTCGAGCATCTCAATCAAATCCTTCAGCAGCGTCTGAATCCGGACGGCGCACCGGTCGAGGGCAGCCCGCAGGGGTTCCGGATTGGGGACCGCGTCATGCAGTTGCGCAACGATTACGACCACGACGTGTTTAACGGCGACATCGGGACGGTGATTGCGTCCCATGGGGGGAAGACGACGGTGGAGTTTGACGGCCGCATCGTGGACTACACGCGGCAGAAGCTCGACAATCTGGTGCTTGCGTATGCGTGTACGGTGCACAAGTCGCAGGGCAGCGAATACCCGGCGGTGATCTGTGCGTTTCTGCGCAGCCAGAGCTTTATGTTGCAACGCAACCTTATCTATACGGCGCTGACGCGTGCGCGTCGCATTGCGATTTTCATCTCGGATCCGTACACATTGAGGGCCGCCATAGAAAACAACCGCCCATCGGAGCGGTTTACGCGGCTTTCAAATCGGATAGCCGAACAATTAGATGCTAAGAGCGATGTTAAGAGCGATGCTAAATAAGATGTTAAAATCGATATTCACGTGGATGCGCTCAATATGAGCGACCACGGACGAAGGAAGCAATGGAGCTGAACGGGATCGAACCGATGACCTCTAGAGTGCGATTCTAGCGCTCTCCCAACTGAGCTACAGCCCCGAGCCAAGCCCTTTCGGAACCAAACCATTCCGAAACGAGCGGCACGCTCGCTCGAACAAGCGAGCCAATGGAGCTGAACGGGATCGAACCGATGACCTCTAGAGTGCGATTCTAGCGCTC